>JBHLLM010000351.1:0-3638 GCA_048885575.1 Candidatus Hermodarchaeota archaeon | reverse complement strand
TCTCGAAATAGAATATCTTCTTCTTTTCCATGATGGGTTCTATCGGCGTACATTCTAATAAAATCTACTGCGGTATCAATAAAAAGGGGGTTAACTTTGTTAAATTTCTTGATTTTCTCAATTTCCTTCTGCATTAAGGCAATCATCTTTTCGATGATGCGATGTTCCGCCATTAATGGTCCTATAGGCAACATTTTTTATCACACTTTTTAATTCATTTTATTTTTATTATGAATAAATAGATAAGAAAGTAATTTAAGATTAAAGGCGAACATGTTATTTCATTGATTAGACCTGAACAAAGGGTTTTAGGAAAAATTAAACTTAAATAATTTTAAATCAATTAAAAGGATAAAAGTTAAAAAATACGATACTTAATTCACTTATTAATTGATGTAAAAAGGAATATATTATGAATTTAGAGAATTTATTTAAACCAAAGTCAATGGCAGTAGTAGGAATTAGTAAAAAGAATCCATTGAGTCCAGGAAGAATAATTTTTGTAAAAAATGCTTTTGAAATGGATGTGAAAGTGTATGGTATTCATCCAGACGGTGGAGAGGTTGATGGGATAGGCTTATACACCCGATTGGATGAGTTGCCTGAAATACCTAATCTTTTAGTTATTGCGATCTCTGCAGAGGAGACTTTAGATTACGTGGAAGCTTGTGCAGATTTAGGTATCCCTGCGTGTATAATCATTGGGGGAGGTTTCGCAGAGATAGGAGCGGAAGGCGTTAAACGGCAAGAAAGATTAGTACAAATTGCAAATGATAACGCAATAGCAGTATTAGGACCGAACTGTATAGGAGTATATTCCCCACCTTTACTAGATACAATCTTTATGCCAACAGAGCGGATAACGCGCCCGCCTAAAGGAACAGTTGCGCTAATTAGTCAATCAGGAGGTGTTTTAGTAGATCAATTCTTTCATAAGTTCAATGAAATTAAAATAGGGGTTTCAACCGCGGTTTCTATCGGTAATCGTGCAGTAGTAGATGAAACGATGTTATTAGAATACTTTAGTAAATACGATAAAGGAACTACGAATATTGCTTTCTATTTGGAAGGTTTTAAGTCGAGTAAAAAGTTTTTAGAATTAGCGAGAGAATCAAACGACACAGTTATAACGTATTTTGGAGGGTTATCCGAGCAAGGTAAGAGGGCAACTAAGTCCCATACTGCGAGTTTATCAGGAAATGATAAAATACTCTCTGCGGCTTTAAAGCAAAATTTAATAATTCAACCAAGAACAGAACTCGAGATGCTTACATATTTGAAGTTATTTGATATCCTATCTCATAAAAAAAAACCGTTTAATTATAATAAAGTTTTAGATGGACATGTTGCTATTTTATCAATTTCAGGAGGGCATGGAGTCATATGTGCCGATCTACTGAAGATATATAACCTTTCTAGTGTGGAATTTACAGAAGAAGAAAAACAAGATATGCAAACATTAGTAAATCCAACTGCGAGTAAGATTGCCTCTTTTAATAATCCAATAGATCTTACTGGCTCTGCTAAAGACGAAGATATTGAAAATCTAATTCAATATTTATCAAAAGTTGAACGTATTGAATGCATCATTCTTCTAATCTTACCGTATACTCCTTCAATCTCGTTTCAGATTGGGAGAAAGATCGCGAATAGAGTAACAATTGATAAAAAACCACTGGTTTGTTTTATACCCTATGTTCAAAAATACGGATTGATAATAGAATCTTTAGAGCTTTCAAATATTCCTGTTTTCCACAGCATCGAAGAAGCTGTTCAAGCGGTTTCAGCTTTAAAAATGTTGACTCGAATTTATAATATTAAGCAAAAAAAGTAAAAAATTCAGTGATAAAAATTAGAATATTAAAGTGTTAATCTATTTCTCATAATCGCTGAATTGAGGAATGAATCCTTTATTCATCAATAATTTAAATTGTTCCTGAGAAGTATCGATTATATTCTTAGATTTTGAAAGTAGTTCCTCTTCAGAGACATGAATTTTGGCAATTCCTTGCTCAATTGCTTTCAATCCTACAGCAGTAGCTTGTCTAATAAAGGCGTTTTCGTATTGCATATTAGGGAGAATACATTCATCTACTAGGCAACCTTCAATCTCGTCTACTAAGTTTGCGAGAGTATATGATGCTGCGATACACATTTCATCAGTTATGTTAGTAGCGCATACGTCTAAAGTTCCTCTAAATACTCCTGGAAAACAAAGTGAATTGTTTACCTGGTTAGGGAAATCAGAGCGTCCAGTTGCGACGATTCTGGCTCCAGCTTCTTTTGCATCCCATGGAAAAATCTCTGGAATGGGATTAGCTAAAGCAAAAACGATTGCGTCGTCTGTCATTCTTGAAATCCATTCTTTTTTAATAACATTTGGTCCTGGAATACTTGATGAGATAAGAATATCCGCGCCTTCTAACGCTTTACCACAGTCTCCTCTCACTTGTTCATGATTACTTATTTTAGCGACCTCACATTTATAATCTTGTGGACATTGTAAATCAGATCGCTCCTTGTACAAGATTCCTTTGCTATCAACAAATATGGAGTTCGTTATCTTATATCCATCAGCTTTTAGTAAACGATAAATCCCAAAATTGGCGGCCCCTATCCCATTGAAAACAATTTTTACTTGATCTTTTTTCTTTCCAACAATTCGAAGAGAATTTATTAATCCCGCTAAAGTTACACAAGCTGTACCCTGTTGATCATCGTGCCAAACGGGAATTGTTACATCTGGATCGTTGCGCAATTTATCCAAAACCGTAAAGCATTTTGGGTTGCTAATATCTTCTAGATTTATTCCACCAAATGTAGGTTGAACCATTTTTACAAAATTTATAATATCTTCAGCTTCACAACACTTTTTTTGACCAATACAGAGTGGAAACGCATCAACTCCGCCTAAATATTTAAAAAGTAGGGCTTTACCTTCCATTACTGGCATTGCTGCTTCAGGACCAATATTGCCAAGGCCTAATACTCTACTTCCGTCACTTACAACCGCAACAAAATTCCATTTACTTGTATAATCATATACCTTTGCTTTATCTTGGAAAATTTCAGAAGAAGGTGCAGCTACTCCCGGAGAATACCAGATTCCAAAATCGTTGTAATCCCGAACTTGACAGCGTGGAACAATTTGAATCTTTCCTCTGTAGAATTTATGCATTTTGATGGCATTTATTCCAGGAATTTTTGTTCTTTTTAGGAGTTGTTCTTTAGTTTTTTTTTCCATGATAGATATTAAGCTAAATGATATTAAAATTAAATGAAATTGGAATTGTAATTCTTAGTTATTTTTTAATATTGATAAATGTAGAAAAGCTTTAATACTGGAGTTCATTTACTAGATACTATATAAAACTTAACTTAATAAAAGGGTTAGGTTAATTATGAAAATTTCCTTAAAATTAGAATTATTTTTTCTAATCTAATTTCTTAATTTTATAGATAAGGAAATTTACACCATCAAAATTATTTAAATACGAGGTAATTAAAATGATCGAAGATTTACATGTAGATAAGATTCTAATCCCAGCAGATTCTTTAAATACACAGGAGCAAATAATTGACCCAAAATTAGAAATATTAGTGGATGATCACAATCTCCTTAGTAAGAGCAATGATCT
>JBHLLM010000350.1:0-3640 GCA_048885575.1 Candidatus Hermodarchaeota archaeon | reverse complement strand
GGACACTCTTTAGAATTAGCTGGAATTTCACTACCACACGCAAAACATATAACTTTAGTTTTATCTAAAGATTGATCAGTTTCATTTTTACTTTGAGCCTTAATTTCTTTATCTTCGTGCGAAAAAATGCTCATATCCCGATCTTGGCTAAGCATTTTTTTAACATGGTCTTTATTGTGAGGAGTTATAATCTTAAAATCCTTTGGAGCTTCAATTTCTTTAAAGCCTATAGGTAGATTTTTAATATCACTGTTTTCAATAATCTTTGCTTCATCTATTTCGCCTGAAGATTCGATATCATTGGAGGGTACTGAACTTTCAGAGGCTTCAAAATGAGTTTGTCCCGTCTTCTTTTCATCAATCTCCTCTCTTGTTTGTACCTCGGGAATTTTTGATGAAGGTATAATTCCCGTTCCTGATGGTTTTGTTCTCTCTTTTTGACGATATAATTTTGATTTTAGATCCTTTATGTGGTTAATTATTTGCTTAGTTTTTTCAATAAGCATTGATTTATAGTACACTTCTATATTTGGCGTTTTAGATGCGTTTAAAGCCATTTCAGAGATATCTAACCATAGATCAATGGCTTCTTGAAATCTCTTATGTTTTTCTAATCCATTTGCCTTAGCAACTTTGTAACTTAATTCTTGGTTGAATTTTACGATATCCATCTTAAAACAAATTGCAATTTTATTTTATTCCCAAAATAATCAAGTTAATTCAACTATTTATAATTGTTAATATAAGGATATGTATAAAAATTAATAATTGGAATTTTTATTACAATATTAAAGAAATTACTATTTAATCATATTAAATGTCATTAAGACCTTTCTCTACTACTGAATTAGCTAATTTAAAGGAAGTAATTGAACGAAATGGGTTTAAACTAGACGGAACTATCGAAAATTATTTTAGGTATAGCATTAAAAAAGACAAATTAATCCTTCTTACGATAAAATTTCCAGTTTCGTTACCTTTAAGGTTAAACTTTCCGTTTGAAGTAGTAAGTTTTCGTATTTCACTTGTTTTTAAACTATGGGATTTAAATCAAAATACCAATAAGGTTATTATTTTTATGTTAAAAATGATGCGAGATTTAGCCCTCCAAATCTCATTAGAGCATAATTTTCCAATCAAAGGTAAGGAGACTCATTTGCTTGATTTATTAAATCAGCTTATGCCTGAAACCATTACTGATGAAAATGACAGTAGATGGCTAAATCGTATTCGAATCTCATTGATGAATAAACAGGAAGCCTTCAAAGAATTTGATAATTTATATACAAACAAGATTATAAAGATTCTAGATAATACAATGTTAAAACCTACATTTAAATTACCTTGGGAATTGAAAGATGGTGTTCCTAAACTAAGGACTTCAGAAACATTATTTTTCTCTAATGATGAAGAATTTGATGAGTTTTTTATATTAGAAAAAGGATTCTTTTCATTTTTTAAGGATTTAGAATACAATAAATTTTATATTAGATCCTCATTTGAATCCTATACTCCATATATTTTGTATTCTTTATTTAAAGATACTGATTTTGAACTCGAGACTTATGTAGAGAATTGGATTAAATTTTCTAGAATGTTGCTTAATTCCCTAATCGAAATAATTAGTCTGGCCAATATTAACCAAAATGATTTTATCAAATTTAGCCCGAAAAAAGAGTTAGAATCAGATGACTTTGAATTTGAAAATAATAACTTTCCATTTTCTGCTCTACATTACGAAAGCTTAATGTCAAAAGGGGATTTATATCAAATCCACAATGATTTATTTAATTCTCCACCTTCTAATTTTGAAGTAATTAAATCTATTAATTCCTATATTGATGCTGAGGAATTAATTAAAAATTATCGATTTGATGAAGCTACTCTACTATTAAATGAATCTTTGAAAATTTTTAATAAAAATCGCCAAAAAAAAGTTGTTGTCTCAATTCTTTTAAAACTGAGAGAAATTGCATCTTTATTAAATCAAGACGAGACTGCCTTTAATTATCTACAAAGTGCATTAGGAATTGCTAAATCTGGAGAGGTACCAATAGATTATATAATAAAAATTCACTATTATTTAGGTAAGAGGTTTTTTCAGATTGAAAACTACGATAAAGCTCTATTACATTTCAATATTATTGTAAATTTTTTAGAAAATGAAGAGCCATCGATTAATAAAGATGAATTCCTTGGCATGGCTTATCTGTATCTAGGATTAATTAACACAGAGCAGAATAAATTAGCTGAAGCTAAAATCAATTTCAAAAATTCTTTTCAATTAGGGAATAATTCTACTAAAGTTAAGCTAAACTACCACCTAATGCGAGCTAAAAACTATAAATCAAAAGGTAGCTTATCTCAAGCTCAAAAGCTCCTTAGAGCAGGCATCGATGTAGTTGGAATAGATTATAACGAAAAAGAATTTGCTCCTATTCTTTATGATTTAGTTTTAGAACTAGCGGAGTTTTATATACATCATAGAGTTGATTCGAAGAAAGCTTTGTATCTGATGAAGAGTATCGAAAAACGACTTTCTCTTGAATTAAAGATCATTCCTGGTATTCGGAGAGCAATTCGATGGAATTTATTAATGTGTGATTATTACGATATTTTAGCTCATGATGCTGATAATTCAACTCACTATTATCAACAAAGCCAAATATTAATAAATCAATTAAAAAAGATTGGAGTAATAACTTAAATTATTTTAAAAGAAGTTAGCTTTTATAACTTGCTCGTTTGGCTCCAAGAGAATCTCTTTGTCCCCCATATTTACCTTTATCAACTCTCTGTACATAAAGTTCACGAAATCTCATTCTTGGAGGTTTTTTCTTTTTCGAATTTACTCCCGATCTTTCAATTTTAGGTGTTTGTTGTTTAACTTTTCCAGCTTTAGTTAAACTACCATGAGAACCTGGCATATTTATACATATCTCCTTTTAACTATGTTTTTTAAATTGTGTATTCTAATAAATAATAGAACCTATTATCTACAAAGTCATACTTAGCAATTAAATTTTGTCATTAGCAAGAAAAAAAATAGAAATGAAGAAAAAATTGGACTCCATTATCTTTATAGATTCCGCTTAAATTCTATTCAATTGAAGAACAGGTAAAAATAATTATTTGAACTTGGACTTATTATGCCAAAAAATGAGTTTAGAGAGGAAACACATAAAATAGCGAAAGTTGTAGAAAAGAAAATCCAATATGGAGAAAACGAATATACATGCTTCGCTTGTGGGGAAAAAATCAAGATTGATACTAAAATATGTCCTTATTGCAATACTATACAAGATAAAAATGAATCAGTATTAAAATAATAATGTCCTAATTACTTTAAAAACTAATTAATACAAAATAAAAACATTATCAAATGAGTGTCCGAGATTACAATCGCAAGAGTTTTTCAGTAATTGCTGGATTTCTTGTGTTTCTGATTCTTTTATTTTTAATTATCGGGCTTTTTCTGGAAATTGGCATCATAATAATGATACTTCTTCCCATTCTTATTTTGAGTTTAATTGGTTTATTAATTTATCGCTATTCCGGAGAATCCAAAAAGTCTTGTCCTCGTTGCAATTTTCCTATAAGTATCTATACCGAGTATTGTCGTAACTGCGGATTAAAACTA
>JBHLLM010000349.1:0-3654 GCA_048885575.1 Candidatus Hermodarchaeota archaeon | reverse complement strand
GGCTTTGGAAATACGGGTGCATGCTCAGGGCATATAATTTGTGATTTTAAAACCGTAGTTCAAAAAGGATTTAAATATATTCATAAAAACATTCAGGATAATTATAATAAGCTAACAGAAAAGGAAAAGCAAGGAACTAAGGGGGATCAACTTAGAGCAATGATGCGATCAGCCGAAATACCTAAAAAATTGGCAAGTAAATATGCAGAAAAATGTAGAAAGCTAAAATTATTTGCTACTACCCTAACCAGAGCTGAAGAACTTGAAGAAATGGCTAAAAATCTGGAGAAAGTTCCGTGGGAACCTGCTGAAACATTTTGGCAAGGAGTTCAATCAATCTGGTTGACTCATCTACTTATTATGGCAGAAGAATCATACCCTGGACCGGGTACTTCTTTTGGAAGATTTGATCAAATATTGTGGGACTTGTATAAAAAAGATGTTATCGATGAGAAAAACATTACTAAAGATTTTGCAAAAGAAATTCTTGGAAGCTTCTGGTTTCATTGTCATACAGCTTACGATGCAATGATGGTATTGTGGGAGAGACACGGTATTAGTTCTTCTTTTGGTCAGCTAATAACATTATCAGGATGTGGACCTAATGGTGAAGATTTAACAAACGATTTCACTTATACAATTTTAGAAGTTATTGATGAATGGTATCCAAGTTTGGAACCCAAACCTAATATAAGATTACATAGAAACTCTTCTGATAAATTGTTAGATATAATCGTCGATATGATATCTCGTTCACAGGGTGCTCCTTTTTTACTCAATTTTGACGAACGTTCAATAGCAGGTCTCATTTTAGAGGGGGTTCCAGAAGATAAAGTTTGGGATTATGCATGTGTTGGCTGTCTGGAGAATACGATGCAAGGTAATGATCGATCAGGAACAGTTAATTGTAATCCTAACCTTACTAAAAGTATCGAACTTACATTATGGAATGGTAAAAACATGCCTACGGACCTTCCGAATAAATCTAAAAAGCAATTAGGTCCAAAAACCGGTGAAATAGGTAAATTACTTACATGGGAAGACTTCTGGGATGCCTGGGTGAAACAAATCAAATTTATTATTAACTATCTTGTTGATGTTTATAATCCTTTAGAAAAATTAAGATCTGACTTTTTGCCTACTCCATTTGTCTCTACTATTGTAAGAGGATGTGCTGAAAAAGCGCTGGATGTACGAAGAGGGGGGCCTGAACTTAGATTTATCACAATTGAAGGAGTAGGATTCGGAACAACAGTTGATTCATTACTAGCTATTAAAAAGAATGTATACGATGATAAGAGATATACTCTTCAGCAAGTTAAAGAAGCAATATTCAACAATTTTCAAGGGGATGAACAAAATGTTATGCAAACTCTCTTAAAGAATAAATCTCCAAAATATGGAAATAACTCAGATAATCCTGACGAGTTAGGAAAGCTAGTGATGAAGACTTGGACAGATGAGTGCTGGAAGTATAAAACACCAAACGACTTTCAATATCGCCCCGGAATGCTTTCATGGAATTATTGGGCAGGACCTGATGCCTTTCTAACAATTGCTACTCCCGATGGAAGAAATTACGGTAGATTTTTATCAAATGCTATATGTCCTACGACAGGAGTCGCTAGTAGTGGTCCTACAGCAGTAACGAACTCTGTAGGTATTGCTTTGGGTGGAAAATCAGAAGATGGTAAATATATTAATTACCTTCCTAATGGAGCTAGCCATACAATTACTTTTAATCCAAGTATCCTGAAAGATAAAGAACATAAGGAGAAGTTTAAATCATACTTAAGGGGGTATATCGAAAATGGAGGTACAGCCCTACAAGTTAATATGATTGATGCCGAAATGTTACTTGATGCTCAAAAACATCCAGAAAATTATAAGGAATTGCTTGTACGTGTTACTGGATATAACGCCTACTTCACTACTATTGGAAGAGAGTTACAAGATGAAATAATTTCAAGAGAAATGCATAAAATATAAGAGGGAAAAAAATGTCTGAAAAAATATTTACGGAATATTGGAATGAAGAATTAACAGAAGAAAGTTTTGAACATGCTCAAATTCCAATGATGGCGAAACTTCTTGGTACAACGGATGAAAAGGGATGGCCACATCTTACATTCATCGCTTCCACCAGAGCTAAAACAAATAAACAATTAGTATGGGGTCAATTTTTACATGGTAATTCAAAACAATACATCCAAGATAATCCTAATCACAGTTATTTGCTTATGTCAATTAATATGCCTTTTAAAATGGTACAGATCAAAGCGAATTTCACCCATATGCTTAGTAGTAGTGAGGATCTTGATACATTAAATACTGGAGAAGATATGAGATATTCAACTACTATGAGATACTATAAAGCCTTTTACAGCGAGATCGTTGCTGCCTCTCAACTTCAAAAAGTATCTATAATCAAATTACTTAAAAGTATCATCTTGAGCAAAATTGGAAAAGGAGGGCTCAAATCTAACAAGAAGGTTGAACCTCGTCTTGACAAGTTTGGGAAAATCATTTTTACGGGCGCATTGAATCCCAAATTCATTGCATATTTAGATCCTAAGGATAATTATCCAGTAATTGTGCCGTGTTTTCAAACTTTCTCACACAACCATACAAAGTTAGTATTTTCGCCATCTCTATTTAAAGAACAACTTACAATCATACCAGAAAATTCAAAAGTAGCAGTGTTTGGCATGACGATGGACTTTGTGGCACAAGTAGTAAAAGGAACCTTTTTAGGTTTTGAAAAACATAGAGGAGTTAACCTTGGAGTAATAGATATTGAGGAGATATATAATTCCGCCCCTCCCTTACCGGGTTTGATTTATCCAGAGAAAGAAATATTACCGGAAATTACTGAATTTGTAATGCCCTAATAATTATATTTTTTTTTCTTTTTATTTTAATTCTTAAAGTTAGCAGTTGTTTGTTTTGGGATTTTCCCCTTAAGGATTGGATCATTTGTAGCTTTTAACCAATTAAATAATCTTTTCCTTAATTCAGTAACGATTTCTTGATATTCGGTTATATTGATTACATTTGTTTTTTCTAACGAATCCTTTCCTAAATCGTAAAGCTCTTCGGTCGGTCTCGGACTATTATAATAATTCTTCATAAATTTTCCTGAGGGAGCCATCAGAACAGGTTGTGGCATCTGATATAGGGTATCTAATCTTTCAAAATTCCTTATATATTTGTAATTATTTGTTCTTATTCCGCGAATAGGATCATATATTTCGTGATAAGTTTTTTCTAAATATATTTCACTCCGCAATTCTACTTGCTCTTGTTTTAGAATAGGTAAAAAGCTTTTACCTTCGATATTCTTAGGAATTTCTCCTCCAATATGCTCTATTAATGTTGGGAGTAGATCAATGTTAATCAACAAATTATTAATGACCTTTCCTCCACTAAAAAGATTCGAATTTGGTTGATGCATCAAGAGAATTGTTTCAATCCCAGGATCATAGAGTGTACATTTTGCTCTTGGAAACGGGCTTCCATGATCAGTAGTGTATATAAAAAGAGTATTATTATTTAACCCAGTATCTTCCAACATAGAATAAATCCTCTCAATTGTCAAATCTACCCTGTTTATAGCACCATAGTATTCAGAGAGTTCTTTTCTAACTATTTCAT
>JBHLLM010000348.1:0-3657 GCA_048885575.1 Candidatus Hermodarchaeota archaeon | reverse complement strand
AGACAAGTTAATGATATTTTTTCAATTATACTATTTGGAATCATTTCAATATTTATTTATTCCTCATCATATAATACGATTAATCTAGGAGTTACTATGCCAATAGACATATTTGTTACTCAAATTTGGCTGATAATTTTCTTTTCACTCATTTTTATAATGATTAAACTTTTCGTACAAGAAAAAGAAAAAGGGACTCTTGATGGTTTAACAACATCTCCAGTCTCTAAAAATATCCTTCTAATAAGTAAAATCGTTTTTTGTTTTCTTTTATTAAGTTTTATTGAATTGATTTTATTAGTTTTTAGTTTTTCTATTTCAATACCTTCAATACCCGCTTTAAATTATATTGAATTCTTGTATTATATATTACTTGGAGTTATATTACCTACTTTGGATTTATCTGTTTGTGGAACTTTAGTTTCAGCTTTATCAATGTACTCTAAAAATAAATCTTTTGTCTTGCCATTACTCCTCTTCCCAATAATTCTCCCAATCACTATTCCGATTATATCATTAAATATTAGGCTATTAGGAGGAGAAATCATCTCCTTGGTCTTAATGGAGGTATTGTTTATAGTAGCTCACGCTATTTTGATGTTTTCAATATTAATTTTAGTTTCAGAAGAATTGTTATCTGATTAACTGCATTGAACAAGAATTTGTGTGGCATTTAAGAATAATAGAGAATTAAACAATCCCATCACAACAACTTGAATTCCATTAGTTACATCATCAGGTACAGTAATATCTGAGACATCAACTAAGATCTTACTGTCACCTTGAGTTAAATTAAAATTGCCGCCTGAGTATCCTTCTACAGTACCAATTACTTGAATCTCCTGATTGTGGTACCTTGAGGGATCTTCAAGAACCTGCGAAATTTGAAGGTAAGGTCTAAAGTTTAATATTAATATTACAGTAATTATTGTAATCGCACCGATAATCCCTGAAATTGCAATAATTCGTGATTTTTTCACATTTAACACCTAGTTAGTTCTCATTTTGATTTAATTTATTGACTCGTTTTTGTATCTTTCTTTTTGAAAGTTTAGGATAAATAATTAAGATTATAATTATGAACCAAAATAAAGCGTAACTTATACTCATCGTAGTAATATCTTTTATTAACTCACTCATTTTGCTTCCTCCATTTTAATTTGTAATAGTTCCTGTAAATTTTGTTTAGCGATATCTAACTCTTTTAACTCTCGAACTAAGTAAATAAAAAAGAGAGTTATGGCTATCAGATTAAAAAATAAACTAAAAAGTTTAATAGGATCCCAATAAATATTTCCTGGTTCACCTGGATTTGGATTAATTAATGGATGTAAACTAGTAAAAATAATTGCGGAAAGATAGCTTAAAGGAACGGTTGGAAAAAAAACAATTCCCAAAATTGCCGATAATTTGGCTTTCTTCTCCTTTTCTTCAATAAAGTTTCTAAAAATTAAATATGCTACATATGAGAGGAATAATATCAGAGTTGTAGTCTGTCGAGGATCACTCCATTGCCAATAGATATTATTATATGCCCCAGATGTCGCATTAAACCATAATGATCCTGTAATTAATGTAAAAGCGACAAAAAAAACGCCAACAATAATGCTATTTTTTCCTAAATTACTCCAGTTCATTTTCTTTTGCTTAAGGTATAATATATGACTTATTAAACTTACACCAAATGAAAAATAAGATAACCAAGCAGCCGATACATGATAAAAAAATATTACATATACAATTCTGCTAAAAGATGTTAAAGCAAATATGAAGAATAAATTTATTATAAGTAATAGCAGTGATACTATCAGAATATAATGGTTCTTTTTAAATTTACGAATCAATATTGAAAAGCCTCATTTTAGCATTATATAATTTTAAATTCAATCTAATAGACAAATTGTCTTATAAGATTCAATTAATTATAAATCATGGAATAAATTTTTACTACACAGATTTATTTTAAAGTATTAAAGCCTCGTTATTAAAATTATTTCTTATAATTTAATGATTACAATACCTTTCATTAAAATATTATAAAAAAAATAAAATAAATTTAAGATTATTTACTTACAATCCACTTCTTTTTATTCGCTTTCTCATTATAAAGATTACACTTGTCGATACCGCTAAAATACTACCAATAATGATTGCCAAATTAGCTCCAAAAATTGTTCCTGAAGGAGCAACACCTTCAACAGTTATTTGAATTGAATCTTGGACATAAGTAAGATTGTATGCGGATACAGTTGATTGATTCATACCTGCTATCGCAAGAGCTACAAGAGTATATGTTCCCGCTTGACTAGGTGCAACAAGATCAAATTTATTATCATTATCACCAGGGTTATAAGATCCATAAGTATCTACAGATTCTCTTCTATTCAATGTTTGGGAAGCGAGGGAAGATGTAAATAAAGCATTATCACCTTGATGCCCGGGAACGCCTAATGTAACTCTTCCTTCATATTGAGCTTCATTAGCTTCTGTAAAGTTGAGGATATCTATCTCTAAGGTAAAATGTTGTAATGGAGATAAATTTCCTGTTACATTAATAGATAAAACTAAACTTCCCATTACACTTTGCCTATTATTATTTACTCCATGACACGAATCATGAGATCCTCCATTTCCATCATCCTTCCACCTATAAAAATATTCTTGATATCCCATTGTTACGCCAGTAATTCCTATAAGTATGGTTAAAAAAATAGTTAGCGAAAGAATTTTTGTTTTTTTCAAATTTTATACCTTTTATTATTTTATTTTTTAAGTTTAAAATTTACGATTTGATTTTTCTTCAAAAGTGAAAATTTAAACCATAATGATTGTTGGCTTGAATAATATTTAATATTTTCGAATGCTGGTTATTTTAAACATTCGGTTTGGTTTTTCTTTGGATTTGAAACAAATTTTCGAGAAGAAATTTCAAATTTAAACTAACAGAATTTAAAATTCTAACAGATTATTCTACACTGAATTGATCATGTTTTGTGGGATTTATTGAAGGAAGGGTTGTAATAATTAAAAATTTCCACACCCATCGCATCTGCCATCGAGAAATGCCTCGCATTCAGAGCATATATTCCCACAATTTTGTTCACTGCTTTTATTGCTAAAAAGATTTAGAGGAAGAAATTTTGGAAGAATAAAATCCGAACCGAATATTAATGCTGAGTGTAATAATCCTTTCTTATTTGTCGGTCCACAGTGATTTATATATCTATGTAATACATCTAAATTCTGCCCTATGACTCCCATTATTAAATTATATTGTCCAGTGACTTGAGTTAGTAAAAAAACTCTTGGACATTCAGAATAAGCCTTAATTATACTTCTAATTTCGTCATAATTACTCCATTCCATGAGTATGAAAAGTGTTTTATAGTTAATCTCGTTGACATTGATGTTAGCTTGGACCTTTAGAATCCCATTGTCTTCTAACTTTGAAATTCTCTTAGCAATCCCAGTATGAGACATTGTTTCATCGTCCGTTTTGAAAATAATATCTTTTAAGTTAGTAAGGCTCTCTCGGCCATTATTGAAAAGTGCGTTTATAATCTGTTTGTCTATATTATCAAACAACATAATTCAATTAGTAATAAAATTAAATTGATTTTTATATTATTGTTTAGAAATAAATCATTTAATATCTTT
>JBHLLM010000347.1:0-3667 GCA_048885575.1 Candidatus Hermodarchaeota archaeon | reverse complement strand
TTTCACTTTTTATTATATCTAAGCTTTAACCATAATTAGCATCATTTTAAAGCGCTCTAAAGCGTTAAGAGCATGCGGTTTATTAGCAGGCATCGTTATCATTTGCCCTTTTTCTAAGATATAAGGCTTTTTTGAAATTATAATTTCTGCTTTCCCATCGAACACATAAACTAGTGCGTCAAAAGGAGCAGTGTGTTCGCTTAAACCCTCTCCTTTATCAAAAGAAAACAAGGTTACAGTACCTACTTTTTTGTTTATTAGCATTCTACTAACAACAGAACCTTCTTGATAGTCAAGTAAAGTTTCTATATCTAAAACTTCAGGATTTTCACTCAAATAGTTCACATCTAATTTTCAATTTTTATAATTTCAGTATTTTAATAAGTATAATTGTAAATTGTATATAAACCTAAATTCGAACATGTTTAATTTTAAGTTAAACATTGATAAAGGTTTAACAAATAACTTAATTAGAAAATTTTTCTAGAAGTCAATAAAGTAATTGATCTCCTTCATTTACTTATATCTATGAATTATTGAAAAGAAGAGAAAAAAGTATGCTTTCTAAAACAGAACCTTTTAGGATTTACACAGAATTTAATAAGAAAGCAGAGATCGTTTTGCATCATGGAGATTCACTTAATTTCTTGGAAACTCTGCCTAATAACAGTATCAATTTAATAGTAACTTCCCCTCCTTATAATATCGGCAAAAATTACGAGGAAAAAGCAACATTAGAAGATTATTTGAATGAACAAGAAAAAATCATTAAAATACTTAACAACAAACTTAAAAGTGAAGGAAGTATCTGTTGGGAAGTCGGGAATTATATTAATAACGGTGAAATTTATCCTTTAGATATATTTTTCTACAATATTTTTAAAAAAATAGGTATGAAATTGAGGAATAGAATTGTGTGGCATTTTGGACATGGGCTTCACTGTAAGAATCGGTTTTCTGGAAGGTATGAGACTATTCTTTGGTTTACGAAAACAGATAATTATATCTTCAATTTAGATTCGATAAGAATACCTGCTAAATATCCCGGGAAACGCGCATATAAGGGACCGAATAAAGGCAAATTTTCTGGAAATCCATTAGGAAAAAACCCTTCTGATGTCTGGAAAGTCTTAGAAGACGATTGGATGACTTCTTTCTGGGAGTTTCCTAACGTTAAATCTAACCATCCAGAAAAAACTATTCATCCTTGCCAATTTCCTATAGAACTAGTAGAAAGATGTGTCCTTGCTCTTACAAATAAAGGAGATTACATTTTAGATCCTTTTTGTGGTGTAGGAACGACCCTAGTTGCGGGACTAAAGCATTTTCGAAAGGTTATCGGCGTAGATAAGGAATTGGATTATATTAAAATAACAAGGCAAAGAATTACACAATTTTTTAACGGAGATTTAAAATTTAGACCTTTAGGCAAAAAAGTATATCAGCCTACAGGACGAGAAAAAATATCTAAAGTCCCTCCTGAATGGAAAGATTATAATAAAAAACAAAATTAGATATTACATTCGATTTTTCGTCATGAGATCAATTCCCTCAGTTTTAAAAAACATAATTATCAACTTTTTAAACTAGGAACTATTGCTATAATGTATGGAACAAGAAAATATTGATTATTATAGAGAATTACAGAAGCATCTTGATAAGATGCCTGTTGGTTATCCAGCTACAGAATCGGGTCTTGAAATTAAAATATTAAAACACCTTTTTACTCCAGAACAAGTTAAAATCGCCTTGAAATTGGATTTTATGGCAGATCCATTAAAAAAAATTTATAGGAGATTGAAGGACACCGGATTCTCTTTGGAAGAATTAGAGGAAAAGCTGGACGAGATGTATTTCAACGGTTTAATTAATCGTGGAATCGCGAAAGAAGGAGACACAGACACTAAATATTACGCTAGCGCACCGATGGTAATAGGGTTTTTTGAATATCAATTAAACAGGTTAACACCTGAATTTTATAAAGATGCCCATCAATACCTACAAGATACATTTTTTAAGGAAGAATATTATAAATCAGGTGTTCCTCAATTACGCGTGATCCCGCTAGATCAGAGTGTTGAGTATGAACAGACAATTGAAAAATACGACAATTTAAGAGCATTACTTGAGACTATTGGAGAACCAATTGCGGTTATGGAATGTATATGCAGAAAAGGAACAGATCTTATCGGTGAACCGTGCTCGAAGACAAAATTACGCGAATCTTGCTTTACATTTCGAACCTTTGCTAAAAACTTTATAGAAAAAGGCCTTGCTCGAGAAATTACGAGAGAAGAAGCGCTTAAAATCTTAGAAAAAGCGGAAGAGGATGGTTTAGTACTCCAACCAGGAAATTCTCAAAGACCAATGAGTATTTGTACTTGTTGTGGTTGTTGTTGTGGAGTGCTTACAAGTCATAAACAGCTAAAAGAATTAGCTCACTTATTTGCTACTAATTATTTTGCTGAAGTAGATACCGAATTATGTATTGGATGTGGAAATTGTGAAGAACGATGCAATGTCGACGCAGTTCATGTTGAAGATGATATCGCGGTAGTAGATAAAATGAGGTGTATAGGTTGTGGAGTTTGCGTTCCTACTTGCACATCTGAAGCAATATCACTGATTAAAAAAGAAGAAGAGATACTTCCTCCAAAAAATACTTTGGAAACTTACACAAAAATCATGGATAAAAAGGCAGAATTGGCAAGAGCAGAAAAAACTCAAATTTAATCATCTTTATTTAGATTTCATCAGATGTGTTATAAAAGTGGTTTTAATAGAAAATTCTGTAATTAAAATTGATCTTAATTATTGTACAAAATGTAAAGAGTGTGTTAAAGACTGCGTAGCTAATTTGTTTTATTTTGATCAAGACCTACTTTGTTTAGTCGATTCGTTTGAAGATTACTGTATAGAATGTGGACACTGTGAAGCTGTGTGCCCTGTAAATGTAATTCAACTTAAGTTCCATGAAGAAGAACTAAAGCCTCATTCAGTAATAGAAGAAGTTCCAACATATAAAACTTTTTTAAATCTGGTTTTACAGAGAAGATCAATTAGGCGATTCAAAGAGAAAGCTATTCCAAGAGAAATAATTAAAAAATTATTAAAACTTGGAAGATATTCACCAACTGGCGGTAATTCTGAAAATGTATTTTATACAGTAATCCAAGATAAATCCATTGTAGCTGCTATATCAAAACACATAACTAATAAAATGACTAAGTTTGCCAATGCACTTGAGGATCCAGAAGGGCGACGATATATGAAAAAAAGAATGTCAGAAGAGGAAATTAAGCAAGCTGTTGAAGATCTGCCAAAAACAAAAAGGAAACTCGAGATGATAGAACAAGGGATTGATTTTTGGTGTTGGAATGGAGAATTGCTGATTATCCATGGAGATAAAACTGTAGGAGGGATACCCTCGAATAGCGCTTTAGCAGCGGCTCATATCATGCTTGCTGCTGAAACTCTTGGGTTAGGAACTTGCTCATTAGGGTACTTAACATACTTTATAAACGAATCACAAACAATCAGAGACCTAATTAAGATCCCTAAAAATCATACTGTAGGCTATTCTTTAACATTGGGGTATCCAGATGTTAAGTATAAAAGAATCCCCGCTCGAAAAGCATTAAGAGTTCAGTGGGTCTAAGATTTTTTT
>JBHLLM010000346.1:0-3680 GCA_048885575.1 Candidatus Hermodarchaeota archaeon | reverse complement strand
TATACTGTAACTCAAGAGTTACATAATATTTCAGCAAGCACTTTCTTCTTAGGAGGATTTGCTTATTGCATTTTGTATGGAATTACTGAATGGATAACTAAGGACATCTCAAAATTGCAAGCTTCTTCTGGATTTGTAGTTGCATTGTTTTTTCTTTTGTTCATTACTTTTACAGCAATAAATCAATTTAATCCGGGGGTAGTTTCAGAGCAATCGCATCTTACAGAGTGGATACTTATTTGTGTATTGATGTTTTGGGTTATCGAACACGAAGCAAGTATGACCTGGGACAAAAGAAAAAGTTCAAAGGATCCTTAAAATGGACTCAGTGAAATTTTTTTATAAATTATAATGCTTTTCCTTGATTTTCTACAGCTTCGATAGCTTGTTTTATTGCTTCTGGATCTCCAAGATAGTAATGGTTGATCGGTTTGAGATCGTCATCTAGCTCATAAATTAAGGGTATCCCGGTTGGGATGTTCAATTTAACTATTTCTTCCTCAGAAATGCCATCTAAATACTTAACAAGAGCGCGTAAACTATTACCGTGTGCTGAAATCAGCACCCTTTTCCCTTTTTTGATCGTTGGAGCAATAGTTTCGTGCCAATAGGGTAAAAATCGTTCGACTGTATCCTTCAAGCTCTCGGTTAGGGGAATATCTTTGGGATCCAAATCTTTATACCTCATATCGGTTCCAGGATATCTTGGATCAGAGGTTTTAAGGGGTGGTGGTGGAACATCGTAACTTCTACGCCATATTAATATTTGCTCTTCTCCTAATTCGGCAGCCATTTTAGCTTTATAAAATCCTTGTAACGCACCATAATGTCTTTCGTTCAATCTCCAAGATTTAAATACTGGTATCCACAATAAATCTAACTCATCTAAGACAATCCATAGCGTTCTTATTCCTCGTTTTAGCACTGACGTAAAAGCGATATCGAAGGTATACCCATTTTCTTTCAAAGCTACTCCTGCTTTTTTGGCTTCGAGTATACCTTGACTTGATAAATCTACATCAGTCCACCCTGAAAATCTATTTTCTTTGTTCCACTCACTCTCTCCATGACGTAGAAGGACTAATTTGATCAATTTTTTCAAACTCCTTTTGGATATAAATTTAGGTTTTTAAGTCACTTTCAATTATATTACTTAAAAATTGACTCGTATTTTTAATATAAGAAGACTATACTTATAGGTGTTTTGTAGAGTGAACAAAAGAGGAATTTTAAAGGGAGGTGATCGAAAGGAAGCATCATGGAATCAAACTAAACTAGGTGAACCATTTAAAAAAGCGTTAAACAAGTTTAAAATTGAAGTTTTGCCTCGTGAAGATTTTGATCCTACATCTTTATTACAATTTGGATTATTCATGTCAATGGCAGTTATCAATATCTTAAAAGAAGTAGAAAAAAGATTAGGAAAAGAAGGTCAAGAAGTAGTAATAGATGCACTAATAAAAACTGGTTATAATGTGGGAAAACAAATTCTTGAAGATATTCAAATACCATCTAATATTTCAGAAATAGAATTAATGAGTTTTTTAGCAACGATTATTAATACTCAAGCTTGGACTTCAATTGAGGACGCGCGTATCGAGAGCGAGGATCGGTGTTCATTTGACATTATCTGGTGTCCGTTGCAGGAAATTTACAATGCTTTTGATTGCCGAGTACAGAGATATCTAGTACAAGGCATTGTTAATGCCTTTAGAGATTCTGGAGTTTTAAGTGATGAGTATCAAATAGAATTCACATCAACGATTCCAGCTGGAGCAAATACCTGTTTTTTTGTATTAACTAAAAAAAAACTAGACGAAAGCGATAAATGGGAAGATTATTCAAAGATGCTAGAAAAAAAAGCGCTAGAAAAATAATGTTTGATGGCTTGATGCATTATCAAATTAGTTCAAAATCTAATTGTCTAGACTTAAATATTTAAATGAAGTATTAAGAATTATCTAATCATTAAAGTATAACTACAATTAGAATAAAAAGAGAATGAAATATAAACGGATTTATCGACTCTCTTCCTTGGTTTTATTACTTTCACTAATTTCATTTCCTAATTCTTTTTCTAGTGCAACTGTATTAGGTGAATCTGAATTTCCCGCAGAAGAAGAAGATATTTTCGTTTGGGAAACCGTAAATGCGACAGAATCATGGTATATGGAGGTTGAATTCGTAAGATTTACCATTTCTAGCATATATAATGAAACTTTCAACTCTCAAAATTACTTATTTATGAATTACACGCTTGATTTTTATCGTCGATTTAGCTGGGTGCCAGGATATGAAAACTCGTTCTATATGGCTTATAATAAAACATTAAACTTTTTAAATTGGTCCGAAGAAGGCTATCGCTATGGAAATTTGTTTTTATTCCCTACACCTGTTAACTTTACTCTCATTGGAGAGGCAATAAAAACTGCGGGTTTCTTAAATTACTCTATCAATGGAACCAAAATTACACTAGATTATGGAAACAACACCAGAATCGAGTTAACTATCAATTATTCTGGATTCTCTTCAATTATTGAAAAAATCACTAATAGTACGACTATATATCGATGGGAATTATACACAGAAAAAGTTATCGTGAAAGTCCCGTTTGGGCATTACTTTCTGACAATATCAATATCGACGGTTATTACACTCATAGTTGTTAAAAAAAAGAAGTTAAGCAAAAGTTCTTAGTGTGATTTTTTATTCTAGATTCCTAAAGTTTTAGATATAGTAACCACTAAATCCAATATAGTATTTCACTTTTTAATATATGAATTTAATTGAGGATGATAAAGGTTGAGTGAAGAATTTTTTTGGTGGACTGATGAACAAAAAGCGATCTATAAAGAAGTAAGACAATTTGTAGATGAAAATTTCGAAGAAGCCGAGGAATACTTCTGGAATACTAAATTTCCTTGGCCTTTAGTTAAAAAAGTAGCAGAAAGAGGATATTTTGGAGCGGGTGTTCCAAAGGAGTTCGGGGGATTAGAATTAGGAGCGACAGGAAGTTGTATTGTAGCAGCACAACTTGGGAGACTCTATGCTGTAGGACACGTATTTACTGTAAGTATGTTAGCGGGATTGGAACAAATATTAAGATTTGGAACAGAAGAGCAAAAACAAACTTGGCTTCCTAAAATAGCAAGCGGGGAAGAATTAGGTGCTCTTTGTATTACAGAGCCTTTTGCAGGTTCAGACGCTGCCAATGTATTTACTTCTGCAATAAAAGATGGAGATGAGTGGGTTCTAAATGGTAAGAAGCGATTTATAACGGGAGCTGGTGTATCTGATAGGTATTTTATTTATGCAAAAACAAGTGATGATAAGGATCTTCGAAAGCAATATGGGCATATAACTGCCTTCATGGTTGAAAAAGGTCGACCAGGGTTTAGTTTAGAAAAAATTAATCCATTAATTGGATTTGATAACGTCCCAAACGGATACATAGATTTCGATCACGTCAGAATCCCTGACTTTAATCGCATTGGGGCCGTTGGTAACGGTTGGAATGTCATGATGGCGGGGTTAAATTTCGAACGCTTAATTGGGGCAGCTGTGTTCAGCGGATTGTTCGAGGATGTCATCAATTTGTTATTTAATTTTACTAAAAGGCGCGTTCAATTTAATAGAACTACGAATCAATTTCCAGGGGTACAAGATGGAATCGCTGAAAT
>JBHLLM010000345.1:0-3680 GCA_048885575.1 Candidatus Hermodarchaeota archaeon | reverse complement strand
AGAGCATCGTATTTATCACTAGAGGATTTTAAATGTATCTTTTGCTTTAAATTACCTAAACATCCTGAAGACAGAGGACGGGGAATAGTTATATGCCCAAATTGTAGATATCCTTCCCACGCTGATGAATTTAAAGATTGGATGCAGACTTCAAACCTTTGCTCGCGTTGTAGTGCTCCAATTCCATCAAATTTTAGACGTAATCCTCGAATTGTAAGTGTAAAAAATTATGTGATGATTTATAAACAATTTCTAAAGAAGTAAGGATAATCAATTGGTAAGTTATTAAAATAATAGAATTGAAGCATAAAGTATTTTAAATTCTTTGGAATCTTTTTTTTTTTTATTTCTAATATTTATTATATTTTCCTAAATTCCAATACATATTAACTTAAAAAGAGTACACGAACGAAAAATGAATAAAGAAAAAGTACAAGAACTTGTAACACAACTCATTAAAGAAATTGAGGGTAATGATCATTTACGTCCAGCGACGAGAGAGACTCCAAAACGAGTAGCTAACGCCTATAATGAAATTTTTGATGGGTATCAACTAGATTTGGATAAAGAAATAAAAATCTTTAAAGCTCAATATAGCGAGATAATTGTATCGAAAGATATTGTATTTTATAGTATGTGTGAACACCATATATTACCTTTTTATGGGACAGTTGATATCATATATATGCCGGGAGAATATCTATTAGGAATTTCAAAATTTGCAAGGATTGTTAATTATTTTTCACATAGGTTAAACGTACAAGAAAAGATGACCGATGATATTGCTAATTTTTTAATGGATTGTTCCTTAAAACCAAGAGGTGTGATGGTTGTAGTTAAGGGAACTCATTTATGCGAGATAATGAGAGGCGTTAAGCAATCTAACCCCTTAATTATAACCTCCGCAATAAAGGGAATATTTAAAACTAACCTTGCTACAAGATCAGAGGCGTTGGAACTTTTAAAAATCTAAAAGTAGTCTTTTCCACAGTGAAAGTAAGATTTTATAAATAAAAAGAACAAGAAATTTGTAAATGTTATGTTAAAAACTTCCATCCATAGTAAATACGGTTTAATTGGAGAAGATTTAGAATTAAAAAAGAATATTGAGATTGCTATTGAGGAAAGTGGAAAAATTTCTAATCTTTCTTATGATAATATAAGAAAGGATGTTAGTATATCGATAAAAAAACCTACATATTTATTGATTCCTGGGTTAATTAATTCTCATGTTCATATTTGTGATAGTTTTGCAAAAGAACGGGGTTTTAATAAGAATTTGGTAGAAGTTGTAGCTCCTCCAAATGGTATTAAGCATAAATTATTGGAAAGTATCTCAAAGGAAATTCAAATTCAAGGAATAAAAGAAGCGGTTTCAGATATGCTAGCTAATGGGATAACCTTATTTGTAGATTTCAGAGAAAATGGATTATTTGGTGTCAATCTTTTAAGGGATGCCTTGGAGACTTCTCCTATAAATTATCAAATATTAGGAAGATATAAACAACCCGAAGATGCAGAGCTTATTTTTAGAAATGCTGAAGGATTAGGTTTTGCAAGTTATGATCAGCTTTCACCCTCTAACAAAGAACAAATAAAGGGTTTGAAAAAAGAATATAATGGGAAGATTATTGCTTGTCACGATGCAGAGTTATCAAGGAACGAGCAACTTTTCAATGATATAATAAGAGATCGTTTAATTGATGTAATTATACATGGAACACATTATACAAAGGAAGATTTAATAAGAATCAAAGAGAATAGTCTATCTTTAGTCTTATGCCCTAGATGTAATGGCTATTTTGGAAGTGGCTTTCCACCAATTAATGATATTTATAATTTAGATATTCCAATTAGTCTTGGAACGGATAATATTATGGCAAATAATGTGGATTTATTTGAAGAAATGCGTTATTTATACAGAATTTACCGCGTATTGGCATCTAATAAAGACAAAAGAAATCTTACTTCAAAAAACTTACTAAAAATGATAACCATTAATGCAGCTAAAAATATAGGACTTGATAAAAATTTTGGATCTATTTCAAAGGGAAAATATGCTGATTTTTCTCTCATAAACCTTTCCGATTCAAACTATTATTGTTATCAAATTGATTATGAAAACCTTTACAATGTTATCGTTCAAAGAACAAGAGCAGAGAATATAAAGAAGACCTATATTAAAGGGGAGTTAGTATATGAGAGAAAATGACCGCCCGTATGTGATATTGAGTGCTGCTATGACGATTGACGGAAAAATTGCTACAAAAGATGGAGATCCAGACATTTCTAATGAGGAAGATTGGAAATTTGTGCATAAGCTTCGAACAGAAGTAGATGCCATTATGGTTGGTAAAGGTTCGATTATAAAAGATAATCCAAAACTACATATTAAATATTACAAACATAAAGGTTATTATCGTGTTGTCTTAGATAGCAATCTTTCAATACCAATTGAATCAAATGTGATTATATATAAACCCGAGATTTACCCCACAATCATAGTAACGACTGAAAATGCTTCTGCTGATAAAATTAAGGTATTTGAATCTAAAAATGTGGAAATTATTAAATCAGGTAACGGAAACAGAGTTGATATAGTTAATTTAATGCCAATTTTATATAGTAAAGGAGTTGAAAGGATTCTTTTAGAAGGCGGAGGTAATTTAAATTGGAGTTTTATCAAAAATAATTTAATAGACGAAATTAGGATTACAATTGGGCCTTGGATGGCAGGAGGTAAAGATGCTGTTAGTTTAGTGGAAGGAGAAGGGTATACAAAGATGCACGAGAGCCCAAGATATTGTTTATTTAATGTAAAGAAGAACAATAACTATGTAACTCTTAATTATAAGAAAAAAGAATCATGAAGAATGCGAAAAAATGCAAGATTTGGAAAAGATTTCAATTAAAAAGTTAAAAGAAAAAATTAGTTATATTAAAAAGGAATTACCAAAAAAAGAACAAAAAGTAATTACATTTTCAAGAAACTTTACTCTTTCTCTCTCAAATTATTGTCAAAATCAATGTGGATACTGTTTTTACAACCAAAATGTATCTAAAGCAAATGTAGAACATAATGTTGTGTTAATTGAAGAAGATAAAATTAACGATCTAATACAAACAGCAATAGGATATGGGTGCACTGAAGCTTTATTAATGTCCGGGGAGGCTCCTGACAAGTTTATAGTAGTTCAGAAGGAATTGGAAAAAAGAAACTACAGCAATTTCAACCAATTTGTAAAAAGCTTAAGCGAAAAATTGTTAGAATCAAACCTTTTACCTCATACAAATATAGGTGTACTCTCATTCGATCAGTTAAAATGCTTAAAGGATGTTAATGCTAGCATGGGATTGATGATTGAGAGTACTTGTGAATCACTTACTAATCCTGGTGGAGTTCATGAAAATTCACCCAATAAAACACCAGAAAACAGAATTAAACACATTATAAACGCAGGAGAGTTGAAGATTCCCTTTACAACAGGTTTATTATTGGGAATAGGAGAGAATTTTAAAGATCGTATCAACGATCTTCTTTCAATCAAAAAACTTCACAATAAATATGACCATATCCAAGAAGTAATTATTCAAAATTTCACTGAAAAACCAGGGATACAGTATCGCCCTAAAGAGCTAATAACAATCGAGGAAACTCTCAAAACTGCTGGTGTTGCAAA
>JBHLLM010000344.1:0-3682 GCA_048885575.1 Candidatus Hermodarchaeota archaeon | reverse complement strand
AGTCCAGAAGAAGAATTCAATTCTGGTTTTTGATACAAATATATTTCTAACTGGTATAGATTTTAATTATTTTAAGGAAACGATAATCACTACTCCAGCAGTTATTAATGAAATCAAAGTTGAAAAGTATAAAGATAAGAATAGAAATATATTACAAAGAATTGAACTTGCTAAAGAATCAGAAAAATTAATAATCAAAAAACCTATTGAATATTACGTCAATTTAGCTGAAGAAAAATCTAAATTAACAGGGGATGTTAACGTTTTATCAAAAATTGACATAGATTTAGTTGCTTTAGCTTTAGAATTGATGAACACTACAGATAACGAGATCATATTATATACAAACGATTATTCCATAGAAAATTTATGTAGTGAATTAAATCTCAGATTCAAAACTTTATTTAAGAATGGGATTAAGGACAAGATTTATTTTGAGGTATATTGCCCATACTGTAAAATAATATATAAATCTGAAGATTTAAACAAATATTGCGAAAGATGTGGATTAAAACTTAAAAGACGTTTCTTAAAAAAAGAAAAAATATAGTGCAAAATAAATAGGAGAAAAATCAAATTAATATTGGATTAAAATTTTAAAAGATAAACCATGGGCATTAAAATTAACGAACTTGTAAAAGAAGTAAGAAAAACTATAACATTTGAAAACCTTTTAAACAAACAAATTGCTATAGACGCTTTTAACACGATCTATCAGTTTTTAGCCATAATCAGGCAAAAAGATGGGACCCCCTTGAAAGATTTTGATGGAAACATAACTTCTCATTTATCTGGATTATTTTATAGAACTATTAATTTTTTAGAGCATAATATTAAACCAATTTATGTGTTTGATGGAATTCCTTCTGAACTAAAATTAGAAACCATTAAAGAAAGAAGGAAGGTCAAGGAAATAGCTAAAGAAAAAATGGTTATTGCTCAAGAGAATGAGGATTTTGGAGAAGCAAAAAAATACGCTCAGATGACTTCAAAATTAGATACTGATATGATTGAAGAGAGCAAAAAGCTGTTAAAGTATCTTGGGATCCCAATTATTGAAGCTAGTTCTGAAGGTGAAGCCCAATCTGCTTTTTTAGTTGAAAAAGGTGATGCTTGGGCATGTGCTTCTCAAGATTATGACACATTACTATTTGGAGGAGAAAGGTTATTGCGTAATTTTGCAGTTAGTAGAAGTAAAAAAGTTAAAAACACTACAATAACGCTTGATATAGAATATATCTCGTTATCAAAATTTCTTGATAGCTTAAAAATTTCTCGAGAACAGTTAATAGAAATGGGGATTTTAATTGGAACAGACTTTTTTCCTGGAATTAAGGGAATTGGTCAACATAAAGCTCTTGATCTGATCAAAAAATATGGTTCATTAGAAAATATTATGAAAAATAATGTAAATGTAGGTAATGTAGAAATTAAACTTGAAAAAGATCTAATTGAACAAATAAAAGAGATCTTTTTAAACCCAAATATCAAAAAAAATTATCCAAAGATAGTCTGGGAAAAAATCAAATACGAAGAAGTTGAGGAATTACTGATTGAACAACATAATTTTTCAAAACAGAGAGTCCAAAATGCTATAGAGCGTTTAAAGAAGCAAAATTCTTTAAAAACACAAGTATCTTTGGACAGTTTCTTCAAAAAAAATTAATTTTCATTGTTGAAAAAAGCAAAAATTTTTACAAAATTATTCTTTCATATTTATAGACAATCATATTTTATTATATCGATCGAAAATGTCAGCTAAAGAAAACGACGAAAGTGGTTTTAATAATAAAGTTATAGCTTTACGGGTCCAAGAAGCAAAAAAAAGGGATATAGGTCGAAATATTGCAAGAATTGATCAAGAGACTATGGAACAGCTAGATATTAAAACTGGCGATGTCATAGCTCTTGTTGGAAAGAAGGAGAGCGCAGGAATTGCTTGGCCGAGTTATCCTCTAGATAGTGGATTAGGAATAATTCGTATCGATTCTAGATTGAAAAAAAATACGGGGACGAGTATCGACGAAACGATACAAATTAGGAAAGTAAATGCACAACCTGCTCAAAATATAGTTTTAGCTCCGATAAGTGTTAAAATTAAATCTAATCCTCGATTTGAAACCTTCGTCAAGCGAAAGTTACACAATTATCCCGTTACTATCGACGATTTTATATATATCTCTATTGGTATTAGTCGAGAGATCATGTTTAAAGTTATAAATATTAGACCAAATGGAGTGTGTATAATCAAACCGGAAACGGCCTTACATATTAGCGAACATATTACTGAAGATGAAGAAAAAGGGGCAGATTATGTAACTTACGAGGATGTTGGCGGCTTAGATCGAGAAATACAAAGGGTGAGAGAAATGGTTGAGCTCCCACTTAGACATCCCTCTTTATTTAAACGATTAGGTATTGACCCCCCAAAAGGAGTATTATTGAGGGGACCCCCAGGATGTGGGAAAACGCTTTTAGCTCGAGCCGTTGCAAATGAAAGCGAAGCTTTTTTTATTTCAATAAATGGACCCGAAATCATGAGCAAATTTTATGGAGAGTCTGAGAAAAAACTTAGAAATATATTTATTGAAGCTGAAGAAAAGAGTCCATCTATTATCTTTATTGATGAAATCGATGCAATTGCCCCAAAAAGAGAAACAGTAACTGGAGAAGTAGAAAGGAGAGTTGTAGCCCAACTATTAGCTCTGATGGATGGATTACATAGTAGAGGCAGGGTAATCGTTATAGGTGCTACAAATAGACCTAATAGCTTAGATCCGGCATTAAGGCGCCCTGGTAGATTTGATCGCGAAATAGAGATAAAAGTACCAAATGAAAAGGGGAGAAGAGAAGTTTTTCAGATTCACACAAGGAATATGCCCCTCGATAAGAAAATATCCTTAAAAGAGTTTGCTAACATCACTCATGGATTTGTAGGAGCAGATATTTCTGCTGTCTGTCGGGAAGCAGCAATGTCTGCGCTTAGAAGATATCTCCCTCAAATTGATTTGGAATCTGAAATTATTGATCCTGAATTGTTAGAACAAATTGAAGTTACTAAAGCTGATTTTGAAGAAGCTTTAAAAGAAGTCATGCCCTCTGGAATAAGAGAAGTATTTGTAGAAGTGCCAAATGTCACTTGGGAACAGATAGGCGGATTAGAAGATTTAAAGCAGAAGTTAATAGAATCTGTTGATTGGCCTTTGTCACATCCAAACATTTTTGAGCGTATGGGGATAAGTCCTCCGCGAGGAATATTACTTTATGGTCCGCCTGGATGTGGAAAAACACTTTTAGCTCGAGCCGTTGCAAATGAAAGTAAAGCTAATTTTATATCTATTAAAGGTCCCGAGTTATTATCCAAATATGTAGGAGAAAGTGAAAAAGCAATTCGCGAAGTTTTTCGAAAAGCAAAAATGGCTGCACCTTGTATTATCTTTTTTGACGAATTTGATTCTATAGCTCCCAGTAGAGGCAGACATACATCTGATTCAGGTGTTTCGGAAAAAGTGCTATCCCAATTTTTAACTGAATTGGATGGGTTGGAGGTAAAGAAAGATATAATAGTAATTGCTGCTACTAATCGACCCGACATTTTAGACCCCGCTTTAATAAGACCTGGAAGAATAGATAGAATCTTATTAGTTCCCGCTCCGGATAAAAAAGGAAGAGAAACAATATT
>JBHLLM010000343.1:0-3698 GCA_048885575.1 Candidatus Hermodarchaeota archaeon | reverse complement strand
ATGGAAGAGGGAGGGCCGCATGTTTCAATTGTTACAGCACAAGTAGATGGTTATGGGGTTGAAATAGAAAGAACCTTCTTCTTAGGACACGTACCTGTAAAAGCAAAAAAGGTTTTTGAAGTGATGTTCCAAGCTAGAGAATTGGCTTATACTTTGTTAAAACCAGGAACTTTAATGAGTGAAATAGATACTAAAGTTAGAAAGTTTATTGCGGATAAAGGCTATGGTGATCATATAATTCATCGCACTGGCCATGGGCTTGGAATTACAGGTCATGAGGCACCTTATTTAGCTGCAGGATACAACAGAGTTCTCGAACCAAATATGTTAATTAGTGTTGAACCTGGAATTTATATTCCCGAGTTAGGAGGTTTTCGCCATTCTGACTCTGTTTTAATAACAGATGACGGGTATATTAAATTAACAAAAGCCCCTGAAGAACTTGATGATTTAATAATTGCACGTTAAATCCTCTTTTATAAATTCTATATTTCTTTTTTCATTTGGTCTTAACCTTTTCTTAAAGTCGGTTTTAGAATGATTCCTTTGATATATTATATATATTAGATAGTAAGAAGATATTGGTCTTTTTCTAAACCTAATATTTCTTTAACTTTTTCCTTATTTAATGTTCCAATCTAACATGAATCGATATTCAAAGCCCAAGAAATTAAATTATATTCATTGAAGCTAATGAAGTCTCTTGAATATACCACTTAGGACTTGTTTTAATGTTTCCAAATACTGCTATAGCAATAGGAGCTCTTCTCTTTAACTAGCCCCAAATGGCTGTTTTTTAAATTGCAAAAAGTAAATTCAACCAACTTAATTTGTTAAAAAAGCAAAAAATTATTAATTAAAATTTTTATGGGAGAACTGGGATAAGAATATCTATAAGAATAGATAATCAGCAGGATTTTTTAACATGGAAATATTAAAAAAATTGCTTAATAAGCGAGGAGTATATAATACATTTCAAGTGCTCTCTCTATTTGACGATTTTAGAGCGGATAAGTGTTCATTTTACAGGAAACTCAATGAATTTAGTTATTATAATTCATTTCTTAGAATAAAAAATACTCTTATAAAAAATGGTTTGCTCAATATTGATAATCATAATATAATGTGCTATTATGAACTTACAACTAAAGGGAAAGAAATGTATGTCCTTTTAAAAAGATTAGATAAGTTGTTGAAATGACATGATTGGAATCCTTTTAATTATTCTTTATTAAATTTGAATTATGAAATCCAATTCAATAAAGATTTTGCCTATGATATAATGTGAACCTTTAATATCTTTTTCAATATAATGTTTAAGAGCGTTTATTATATTTTAAATCCGACATTAATATGAAAGAACTTTTTTCATTTTTGTTAAAAAAAAATAAAACTTTTTAAATTTTGTTATAATTTAGAATTATTGTTTACATTTAAACGACAATAAAATAATTCACCCCAAATCTGAAATTCGATGTTTTTTATATACGAATCATCATTATTATTGATTGGATTTTTAGGATTATATTTTTTTACACACAAGAAATTCAGAAAGAAATTTTGTTACATATCAATAATTTTATTTGGTTTTTTTTTATGCGTCAGTTGTCCTCTCGATATTAGGTTAGGTAATGACTTTAATAATAATGAGAATCAAATCAATGTTGATTCCATTAGTCCTAAGGAGTCAGGATATTGGTTGATAGATCATATAGAAATTAATCAAAGTAATCCCTTACTTACTTGGGAGGCAACTAATCAGACTTATGTTTGGTGTACTGGTAGTGGAACTATTGATAATCCATATATAATTGAGAATGTATCTATTAATGCTAATAACTATGATATAGGGATTTCTATTATCGGTTCTAAAGGAATATCTTTTGTTATCAAAAATTGTCATATTTTTAATGCAAGTATTGGTATCAAAATAGATACAACTGATGGTGGGTCTATTATAAATAATAGCATTTCAAACAACAACGAAACAGGTATATTTATTCATAATTGTAAAGGAAATAAAATTATAGGAAATATCATTCAAAATAATTCTCAATATGGTGTATTTTTAAATGGTCCCAGTAGCAAAAATAATAATTTATATCGAAATGAATTTATTGAAAATGGTATACATGCATTAGATGATAGCAAGGTTAACTTTAATTCATGGTATAACTCATCAATAGGTAATTTTTGGGATAATTACACAGGTAAGGATGCTAATGACGACAATATTGGTGATATTCCATATGATTATATCTATGGTACTGCTAATAGTCAAGATTTATATCCCATTTGGTGGGACCCCCCATCTCTTTCTATTGCTTATCCGTTAAATTATTCTACTTATGGGACATTTGCAGCAAATTATAAGGCAATTATTGATGAAGGGAAAGGTGATACTTTTTGGTATGAAATAGCAAATAGAAATTCTTCATTCTTGTCATTGTCAGGAATAATAGATGAAGAAATTATAGATGTTTTTGAACACAATTTATGGGATTATTTGTCTAATGGGACGCACAAAATTAAGTTCTATGTAAATGATTCAAAAGGATATTTAAGCGTTAAAGAAATAATAGTTAAGGTAATTATACCTTCACTCAACAATTGGTGGAATTCATCATATACATATCGAGTACCATTAAAATTAGTTAATAGGCATACAAATAACCTTCCTAAGGGTTATTCTGTAAATGTCTCAATAAATACGGCTAATTTAATTTCAGCAGGAAAACTTAGAGATGATGGAAAAGATCTTCGTATAATATGGTATAATACTTCAAATAATATATGGGTAGAACTCGATCGTGTAAATGAATCAAATTTTAATACAATTGACACTCGAATATGGTTTAAAACTCAATCTTTCGTAAGTCCTAACACATATGATGGGAGTTACTACCTTTATTATGGGTGTAATGATTGTAACAATCCCCCAACAAATAAAACTGAAATCTATGATTTTTTTGATGATTTCACCCAACTTGATGGACCTGCTAACGGTTGGACTGTCATAAATGGTTCTTGGTCAGTAAATAATAGCATATATACCGAAAACCTATTTGAAGTAGACGGTAGAAGTTTATTAAATTCGTATACAGTAGAAAATGCATCAATAGAAATTAAACTAAATAGTAGTGCGGGAAATTTTGGAGCAGGAGTGATGTTCCGCCATCTTGATAATCAAAATTTCTATACAGCAGGCATAGGTTTTTGGGAGTATGAGGTTGGTACTGGAAAATGGACTGGTGATATCCCAACTCCACTTGACAATACTTCAGATAATGAAACTGTATTGAATGCAGGCCAATGGTATGATTTGAAAATAGACATATTGGGTTCCCATTATTTGGTATATTTAGATGGAATCCTAAAAAATAATGTAACTGATAGCGATCACTTAAATGCAGGACAGATTGGTTTAATGACTTGGACGAGCATGTCAACATCATATTTTGATGATTTGAAAATTAGATTATTAATCCTTAATGAACCCTTAATATTTCTTGGTATAGAAGAAACTTTTATACCTCAGTTTAATTATGTTGTTGAAAGTGCAGATCCTTTAGAATTAGGTAATAATGTTATTATTACCGTTAACGTAACAGATCCTTCTGGAATTAAACAAGTTCTTATAGAATTTGATGGAGTTAATCACACAATGATTCACATTGGAGGAGATTTATGGCAAAACG
>JBHLLM010000342.1:0-3703 GCA_048885575.1 Candidatus Hermodarchaeota archaeon | reverse complement strand
ACCAACCCCTGTCTGAAACATTATCTAATAAATACGATCTTGATACTCGAAGTAACAGATTAGTCACTGCTGTTTTAGAATCTTTAGGTTTGATTTAAGACAAAACAATAAATTCGAAAATTGGGAGTAATAATTGGATAGAAATTAAAGAAAAATAGTTTAATTTATTTCAAATGCAAATAATCAAAAGTAGATTGAATTAATGGAACTTAAACGAATTCAATGGGGAGAAGTGAATGGAATCCCCGTAGAAAAATTTACTCTGAAAGATATGAATAGCGAATTCGTTGTAGAATTAACCAATTTTGGAGCTATCATTGTACGGGTAAAAATGCCAGATAAAAATGGAACCACTGATGATATCAGTTTTGGGTGTGATAATCCTCAAGAATATTTCCAACACCCTGCCTATTACGGGACGATGGTGGGACGTGTTGCCAATCGAATAGCACATGGGAAATTCACACTTAAGGGTAAAAATTATCAAGTTGCCAAAAACTTGGCAGAATTACACCACCTTCATGGAGGAGATATCGGATTTAGCTCAAAAGTTTGGTTGTTAAAAAATATCGATGAAATGGAAGATGAAACTTCTCTTGAATTTGAATATGTATCTCCTGATGGAGAAGAAAATTACCCTGGCACTCTCTCAGTTCGGGTGAAATATTACATTTCGCCCATGAGACTTGGATGGGAGATTGTTGCAACTACAGATAAAACAACGCTTGTAAACCTCACGCAGCATGCTTATTGGAACCTTGAAGGACAGGGAACCACAATTGACAACCTAAATTTAAAATTATTTACGGATCGATACATGCCTGCAGACCAAGATGACTTAGTTACTGGAGAGGTTTTACCCGTGGAAAGAACTCCACTTGAGTGTCATCATGGAAAACTCCTAAAGAATTTCTTCAGTGAATTTGGAGATATTGATCATGGATTCTTCGTCGAGGATTATCAAAAACGTGATCGGTCCCAGCTGAATAAATGCGCCGAACTCTACTCTAAAAAAACTGGCCGGTATATGGAAATTTTGACCAACCAACCAATAATTCACATTTATACAGGAAATTATATGAACGGATTAACCTCATACGGAAAGCCATGCTCAAAACATGCAGCCTTGTGTTTTGAAACACAACAACCTTCAAATGCAATTAATATCCCGGAATTTGCGAATTCTGTGATACTTTCTCCCCGTGAAGAATATTTCCACAAAACGGAACATAGCTTTAAGATAAAACCGTAATCTAACACAATCATCCTCATCCTGCTATTTTTAATAGAGCGACTTGTTATTATTAAGACAATCCCTAAATCCAATCGACTATGAAGGTCTCTCTCTAAAGAGAAATGTATCCAATAATTTAAGAAAATTTTTACTCTTAAAAGGATTATTATAAATAATTAAAATAGTATTTTATCATGAAATTGTGGAGTGTCTGTAGCGAGTGTGGAGAATCACTTGTCCCTCATCAAGTTTATACAAACATGAAATTTTGTCCTAATTGTGGAGCAACATTTACCGACAATAAGAGGAAAGAATTAAGAAAAGCATTAAGATGGCGTACAATTCTCGCTTTATTACTAATTATCCTAGTGACAGTTCTATTGGCGCTTTATACTTTCTTTTGACAATTTAAAGACAAGACTCAAGATTATTATATAATTAACACAATTTAAAAAATCTCATCGATCACTCTTTTGAGCGCAGGTAGCTTATCGAGTTCTATCATCTCACTAGTTTTAACAGACTTAATAAGAGCTTGCCAAATCTCAGTATTTTCTCTTATCGTTTCGGTAAAACGCGTTAGCTTCTGCAAAGCGGGATATGACTGTTGTAGCGGATTTATGGCATTTAACACATTCAGTGATGAAATCTTGATGATATAACACGTTAGAAACGGCTCAACATTTTTAGTTGAATTCATCAGAACGGTATTTTTGCTGAGTTTATTTATCTGAATGGTATTTTCACCGAGTTGAAAACGATAAGTAGGCTTCGAAAAGAACTCGTAGCTTAAGTTGATCGTGTTTATAACTTGATACCAAGTTCTCAAATTTTCAACTTGATCCCAAGCTGCTATAAAGGAATGATTGAAATAAATAGTTCCGCTATTATCCATAATGAGAAGTAATAAAGGTTCCTCTTCTATTATTTCTTCTTCAATCATTTTTCAATAAGTAATAATTGGATTAAAAATAAGGAAGATTGGTTCCCTTAAAAGTCTTATAGAAAAAAATCTATAAAAGTCTTCTAGAAAACACTTTTAAGGAAGCTAATCTTCCTATTTTTTAAATAAAGCTTAATAGAAAGGGTGTTAAATGGCCAATTCTGTATCCGAAGAGCTAGTACGTGTGAAAGAGCTTATTAATGAAGGTAAATTTAAAATTGCTCTTAGTCGAATCAAAGAGCTTGAGAAACGGAAAACCATTGAACCAGAGGAGTTATTAAGAATATTAAAATACAAGATTAAAGCACACTCTCTTATGGGAGAATTTGAGATCGGTCTTGAATTAAGTGAGCAATTTTACCAAAAAAGTCAAGAATTTAACCTACCACTTTACATTTTAGATGCGTTAACAGCAAAAATGTTGATTTTTGAATCTCTCGGAAGAATTGAGGAAGGCCTCCCCCTTTTTGGTGAATATAACTCATTATTTAAGTCAATTCCCCGAGATAATTCTCTGGAGTTTCGAGAAAGAGAAGCAGAATGGTTCGGTTTGAAAGCAGCGATAAATTGTATGAGGAGTAGGCTTGATCTTGCTATAGAGCAATCTAATATTAGTTTAAACTTACGTTTAGATTTGGATATTTTTGATATAGACATCCTTACAACTCAAGCTGCTTTGGCTGGATGTCATGAGATGAAAGGAGAATTAAATATTGCTCTTGAGTTAAATAATAAAGTATTAGCTCAAATCCCCAAAGTGGAGTATTATTTTCCTATGAGATTTATGGCCATGATCCAAACAGGTATCGGCAATATTTACTATCAAAAACAAGACTTAGACACCGCGCTCAATAATTATAAAAACAGCCTTGATATTTACAAACGAATAATTGCGGGTCCTTGGATGAGCTGGACTTTCTTTGATATAATAAAAGTATTAGTTGCTAAAGGAAATCGGGATGAAGCCATCGAATATTTGCGTCAATTTAAATATTTTACCGAAGAATCCATTAATAAACCATTTTATGAACAAACCTATTCAACTTATCAACTGTCATGTGCTTTTTTTTTAAATTCTAGTTCTAGAATGCACGATCGAGCAGAAGCTGAAAACACGCTGAAAAAAATCATTGAAAAGCATCAAGGAAATACTTTTTTCGTTAGTATAATAAATACAGCTATAATTGCACTATGCGATTGGTATTTCAATGAATTTCGAATTTTTAATCAATTGGAAATCTTAGATGACATAGCACCTCTTATTGTTAATCTTCAATTAAATGCAACACAACAAAATTCTTTTTCAATATTAGCTAATGTGAAATTACTTCAAGCTAAATTAGCCATACTTCAGAATAATATGGTTGAAGCTAGGAAACTCTTAACTGATGCGCAGAAAATAGCTGAAAAGCACGATCTTCGAATGTTGGCAGGAGAAATTTCAAGGGAACACGATAGATTGTTGGAGGAACTGAAGTCATGGGATTCTGTTAAAAAAACACAAGCTTCCGTAACAGAACGATTGA
>JBHLLM010000341.1:0-3708 GCA_048885575.1 Candidatus Hermodarchaeota archaeon | reverse complement strand
ACTTAATAATCTAAATGAGGAAGCAAAAAAAAGTATAAGAATAAAAAACCTAGAAATGCTTAAAGATGAGAAATCTAATTAAAAATTAATTAAAAATCCCATTTGACTTAACTTTTACTTTTTACAAGTAATAGTACTAATCCCCCCATTTTTAAAAAATCTTAACAAAGTTTGATCTATAGAAAATTTTTATTAGGCATGACTAATTTTAGTAATATAAATTAACATTTAATTGTTAATTTAATTTAACAATCATTGATTTAAGTGTTAATCATCAAAGTTTAATAATAAAAACACTAAAGTTGATAAAAGATGGGGTCTAATCATGAACATAGGTTGGGAATAGAAGCACCACACTCTCATCTAAAACAAGGACTTTCTGCTATTGTTTTCACTATAATATGGATATTGGACTCGCTAGTTTTTTCGTTTTCAACAATACTGAATAATTTTGTGCCTTGGTTTGTTAGAGTTATCTTGTTCAGCATTTTTATCGTCATAGCTTTTGCGTTTATTCGCACTTCACACAACATATTGTTTCGGCACTCCGAAAATAAGGACGATCTCATAACGGATGGAATACTTGGGCATATAAGACATCCGATGTATTTCGGTGTTCTCTTAATTTACCTCTCGTGTATATTTCTATCGATTTCCTTAATTAGTATTGTGTTGTGGATTATTATTTTTGTTATTTATGATAATCTTGCTACATTTGAAGAAAAACAACTAGAAGAGTTATTTGGACAGAAATATTTGGAATACAAGGAAAAAGTATTTAAATGGATTCCTCGATAAATTTCTTCTTTAATAATGTAAAAACAAAAGCAAGTAGATAAGGTAAACTAGTTATCAGCATTAATAATCCCAAAGTAAGAAGATTAAGAATGAAGCTAGAAATTACATAGAAATAAGCAATTATTAATAAACTAATAGCTGGGATTAGATCAATCCATTTAGTGCGTTTTAAATTTTCTTTCTTCCAAATAATAATACTGGATGTCCACACAATTGTAAAGATTGCCCAGAGCACAAGATATTCTAAAGGCAAATTGAATAGAATAGGGATGCGAGTAACCATTCCTAATAATATTAAGATTCCTAAACCCAATGGAACGACAAGAAAGAGAGTATACAATTTGCGATTTAGTGAGGATTTAGTATCGATTTCAGCAACATTCAATAATTTTAAATTTTTACTCTCTCTCTCCAAACATAAACCATAAGGGACTAAATAAGCTATAGGAATAAAAAACCATCCAAAAAAATTAAAAGCTGGAATATTGAAGTATTCTCCGCCTCCAAAAGACCATGCGCCTGATTCCACGGCAATTGGGTCCATCCCCCAATCAAGGCTAAGTGCTATTAATGTAGTGGTAAGTATTCTTTGCCACAAAGAAATCCTTAAACGCTCTGCAATTATCATGGAGCTGTATATAATCCCTACCCAGGATAAAGTAATAGATAAAGGAACCCTATCTAAGATCATTATTAACTCTGGAGCATAAGAAAAAAGTCCAGTTATAACTCCCATTAATTCCAGTATTGCAGCGAATACAAAAATAGTTGCTAGCATTAGTATACGCTGAATTCGGTTCTCTTTAGCGTCAAAAAAAGCATGTACTATAGTTAAACCTGTCAAAATATATCCAATTAATCCTGGAAGAAGTATTATTTCCGACATCTCTAATCTTTCACCTTTGAGATTATGACTGTAATATAAATAATAACTTTCAATATTTATTTTAATGATTATAACCTTTAAAAAGCGTTAACATTTTCTTTGAGGTATACCTCTTCGGAAGAAATAGGAATTAATTTTAACAATATGTTTTTACCAAATATTATTTATTCTTAAAATCTGGTAGTAGGCTTTTTGAGCTTATATTTCTTCACACAAAGATATTAAAATAAGAGATTTTTATTGTATTCAAGTTATTTTATTCCTTAAATTATTTATTAGCACAATAAAGAAAATTTAGCAATGATTGAAGAAGAAATCACAGATCCTTACGAAAGAATTATACAAAATATGCGTGAATACCCCAACGATATCCCTATTGTTGATGGAAATACCTCAGAAGCATTTAAAGAATTTATTAAGCTATTATTTACGCCTCAAGAGGCAGAGATTGCACAATATTTAACCGTTAGTCCCCAATCCATCAATCGAATAGCAAAAAAATGTGGAAAAAGTAAGGAAATGGTTAAGGAAGTTCTTGAAGAAATGACTGATTCGGGAGTAATTCAGGATATTGGTGGTTATTCTTACTTCTTAGCAATGGCACATCTTTTAAATATGGGATTCAAAAATTCCAAAACATTCGATAGGCTTGGAAAGAGAGGAGCTGAATTATATCAGCAATTTTTCATTGAAGAAAAATTTTATATACGATACGAGTCCTCTGACGCTGGTACTCCTATTACTAGAATTGTTCCCATAGATACATCAATTGATCATAAATCTATTATATCCAATGCGGAAGAGATCCACGGAATATTGGATACATGTCGCGGTCCAATTGTAGTGACCGATTGTCCTTGTCGCAATAGAACAGAAATCTTAGGAGTAAGAGAGTGTACGGATAAATTTCCAATTTCTGAGACTTGTTTCCAAGTTGGATTGTTCGGAGAATACTTTTTGCGAAGAGGAGAAGGAAGAGAGATCTCTCGTGAAGAAGCTCATAATATAGTTAATTTACTATCAAAAAAAGGGCTAGTATTTACCGTTGCAAACATTAAAAGTCCAATCCATCAAGTAATTTGTTGTTGTTGTGCATGCTGTTGTGCTCTTTTACGAGGAATGACGAGGTTTGAAGACAAGAATGAAAACTGTACAGCTAAATCAAATTATATCGCTAAAGTAAATCGCCATTTATGCACGGGATGTGCACTTTGTGCAAAAAGATGTCCATTTACTGCTATAACTATAAAGAAAGAAAAAGCTAAAGTAAATTCTAGAAAATGTTATGGTTGTGGAGTATGCACAGTAACTTGTGCTCCAGAAGCCATAAAACTACACAGAATCGAAAGATCTCATATTTATAATAACACTGCTAAGTTATTTGAAAAAATATACAAGGAAAATAGGAACAATAATTAAAAGGTTGTTATGAAACTAATATATCAGGACAATGGTCTATGTTAATTTTTAGTTTTCCTCATGTTGTTTCAAATAATATCTGAGACATATTTTAAAGAAGTTATTACTATCTCCATTCAGTCCCGCATTGACCACATCTATACATTTTAGCGTATATTCTTGGATATGTATATATTATTTTGGTTTTGTCGTCGAATTCGCGAATAAACGCATTATTATTATTTCCACAATTTGGACATATTTTTTTACGGGATCCTGGTTCTTCTTTTTGCATTTCTTTCTCTAAGCTCTTTCCTGTTGATTGTGATGTTTTATGCAGGTCTTCCTTATTGCTTACTATATCCAAATTAATATCTGGTTTTGGGGATTTTTCTTTTGAATCTTGATTTTCAAAGAGATTTTCTTTTTTTTTTTCAGGCATTACTCCCGATAAATCTTGTTTTGGTTCAAGACTTTTTTGGGTTATAGATGGTGCTCTTTTATGAGTTTCCATAATATTGATGGTTTTTGCTAATAATATAGCATCTTTTTGTTTAAGCTCTTCGTTTTCCTTTCGTAATATATCTATTTTCTTATTCAATTTTTGGTTCTCTTTTTTTAAATCA
>JBHLLM010000340.1:0-3736 GCA_048885575.1 Candidatus Hermodarchaeota archaeon | reverse complement strand
GTGCTTTTCTTTTTGGATAGGTTGAATAGATTATTTTTTCTTGTAAGAAATGTGATAAAAGTAGCCTTAGGATTTCTGTTTGGGCAAGTGTAAGCCTTTTTGAATACTTTCCAATATTGATCCATAATACATTTGATTCTTCATCTTCCCAATTAAATGAAACAGCAGTTGTATTATCTTTATAGTTATGTTGACTTTGCCATTTCAGAGTTTGACGATTTAATACCCTTAATATCAGCACTAACTCCTCTAACGAAAATTTAATAGATTTGCCCTCTTTGGATGAGGGTTTTTGCCAGATTCCATTGGATTTTCTTTTAAAACAATGTATAAAAGTGAAAGGGTCTGAGCATGAAAAGCTACTTACAATAATCCCTGTATTTTGTCCAAAAAAGCTTTTAGAGTGCGAATCAACCATTTTTTAAAGATCTTAGGTTCAATTTAAATAACTATAAGTCGATATATTTTAAACTAAAAAAACACCACTATAATCCTCTCTAAAAATGATAAGAAATTAAAAGTTAATTTAATTATAAGATCTATATTCCACGACGGATATTCATAAGAAAAAACCTAAGCGGGGTGGGCTAGCCTGGTTTATGCCGCAGGGCTCATATCTCGACAAAGTGTAGAAAAATTCATTTTTTCATGCTTTTGGATGAGAAACCCTGAGATCGTTCGTTCAAATCGAACCCCCGCTACTTTTTCTTCTAATCTATATTAAACTTTTGTTCTAATCATAAGAAGTAGCACTAAAATTTCAAAAAGATATTAAAATCTAGTGAAGATTACTTATATTTAACGCTTAATAATCAATTCTATATTAAATAATAATCGATAATAAGACAATTGATTTTAAAAAAGATTCTTTATGTGAAAGAAATTATGAGTGAAACTCGAACCTATGAATTTTCTCCCGCTATTCGTTGTTGGATTAGACATCTTATAGAAGGGAAATATAGTGCTAAAGAAAAATCATTATTCACTATATTCGGTGTGCTTAAAAGAATTAGAATTGTTGCTACAATTACTAATAAAGAAGAATTTCTAAGCAACAAGGCTAATGATATTAATACACCTACGGAAGAAGTAAGTACTAACTTACGATTTGAACTTGATGATAGTACAGGTACAATATCAGCTGTCAAGTGGGATGTTGATCCAGATAAATATAGAAATATAAATATTGGAGATGTAGTTGATGTTTTAGGCAGAGTGGGATATTATAATGAAAGAACACAGGTTAGCAATATTGTCTTCATTAAAAAAATAACAGATCCTAATTATGTTTTACTACGAGATGCTGAAGTAATTAAGAAAATAAAATTTGGAGAAATCCAAGAAATTCCTAAGATCGAAGAAAGTGATTCTGATATAGAGGAAGACTCATTTTTTGACAATTTATCAGACGATATTGATGTCGATAAATTATTTGGAGAAAGTAAACCTTCGAAAGTTGATTCTATTAAAGAAGAAATTTATTCCATAATTTACGAATATTCTCAAGATGGAAATGGAATCAGCCTTGAAGAATTACAAACGAGATTTAAAATTCCCGAAAATAAACTTAGAACCTATATTAACGATTTAGTAATGGAATCTCGAATTTATCCTACAGAAGAAAATATATATCAAAGTTATTGAAGAAGGCTGATTTCTCAAAACCATAAAATTATTTTTGTAGGATTAATTATTGAAATTAGTAGAATTATTAAAGTTAGGTAGAATAATATGGATATCAATAATTATGACGAATTAATAGATAAAGCTTATGAGAAAATTCCCGATAATGTGAAGAAATTATCTAGATTTGAAATTCCAAAAGTTGAAATAAGAATTGAAGCTAAAAACACTTATATTACAAACTTTAACAAAATTATTAATACTTTAATTAGAGATCGCAAGCATTTTATCGGTGTGTTTCTAAAAAAAGTAGGAACTATGGGAGAAATAAGAGGACAACAATTATTTCTAAAAGGGATTTATAAGGAACAAGTATTGAACAGATTAATTGAGCAATATTCAAAAATGTATGTGCTATGTAAGATATGTAATAAACCTGATACCGAAATTCAGAGAGAAGGTAAAAAAAGTTTTCTTAAATGTACCGCTTGCGGTGCAAGGGAAGAAATAAGAGAAAAATAAAAGTACAATATTGATTAATAGATGAGAGTATATCTTAAAATCCATAGAAGGAACGGTATTGATACTGTTGCTTGTTGTGACGAGGATTTATTGAATAAAATTTTTACGGAGGGGAATTTAAGAATTGAAATCAACTCCAACTTTTTTGGAGGTGACCTTCTGAATATAGACCAAGCAATGGATATTTTAAAAGACGCTTCGTACTTTAATATTGTTGGGGAAAATATAACTAATCAGGCTATAGCCCTTCAACTCCTTCCGAAAGATGGAGTGAGAAAAATAAATAATATTCCAATGGCAATAAAAATGATGTTTTAATGCCTCACAGATTTTGTGCAATATGTGGTTCAGAACTAGACGAAAACGCACCTCATTTTGGTATGTGCCTTAATTGTTATTTAGAGGAAAATCCTTTATTTGAATTACCTAAAAGTTATAACTTTAAACTGTGTATTGATTGCCTTAAATATTCAATAAAAGAAGAATGGTATGAACCTGCAAACAATGAAATCTTTTCCATCATTGAAGAGGTTTTAACTCGCTTTATATTAAAGAACTATGTAAAACAAGGTTTAATCGCCTTTTCATTTTCGTTTGATAAATTAATATATTCTTCTCGGAATCTTTTAACATCATTAGATGTTATTATAACAGGAAAGATAAGCGGAGACCATAAATTAACTAACCAAGAAACCCTAAGAGTAATTATTGATTACGAATTGTGTAAAAACTGTACCAATTTAAGAGGGGGAATGTATTATCTTTCGATTTTGCAGTTAAGGGTGTATGATGAGACTCAATTTGGTATTATAAAAGAGGCTTTAGAGGATATTTCCTTATTAGCAGAAAATTTATTCATAAAAGATGATAAGCAGTATATTGCTAAAATAGAGGATCAAAAATTTGGTGTTGATCTCTATTTAAGCACAAACGAGCTAATGAACAGGATAATATCGCATATTAAAGCGAAATACTATTTTATTTTGAAAAGGACAAAAAAACTGGTCGGAAGAGATTCTCAAAAGGGAAGAAATCTCTATAGATTGAAAGCACTCGTAAAATTTTTGCCATTTAGGAAAAATGAATTTATTTTAATAAACAATTCAAAGTTTTTTGTCGAGAATTTAACTAAAAACAAGGTTATGTTAAGAGATGAAAAACAAACAAAACATGTAAAAAACTTCTCATTTTTCTTTGACGACAAGATAACAATTAAAAAGATAGCCGAGGGAGATTAAGTGGAAAAGAAACAAGAAGAAAATGTGGATAAAAAAGATGAGTTTACTGAAAATGGAGTAGATGATGATGAGATTGCTAACGATTTTAACAAAAGTATAGATGATTTAGAAAAAGAGAAAGTTGATTCTAAAAGGATCAAGAATATAGATCAGACAAAAAAACGAGCAACAGTAGATTCAGTATTTGACGAAAGAATGTATTTACAATTGAGTAATTTAATAAAAGTTGGAATATTAAACCGAATTGAAGGTATTATCTCCGCAGGTAAAGAATCGAATGTTTACCTTGCGTATGGTCAAAATAATGAAGAATACGCAATAAAAATTTATAAGATTGATACAAATACTTCAAG
>JBHLLM010000339.1:0-3754 GCA_048885575.1 Candidatus Hermodarchaeota archaeon | reverse complement strand
ACATTTGTTTTTCACAAACTAAAGCTTTTTTTGGATACAACTACAATTAGTTATAACTCAAAATTTTAACGCTAGAAAAATTATTTTGCTTGATATGGAATCTAATGATACCAATCTAGACTTTTTTTATAAGTATAAGACTATTTCCGTTTCTCATTTAAAACAACTGCAAGAGGATATAGATAAACTACGAGATAGCGGCAAGCTTAGCGATAATCAAGTTTATAGGAGTTATATTGATACTAAAAAGTTTGAGATTCCTGAAAATATTCCTAATGCGAAATCCATAGTAATAATTGCTGTATTTGGAAAATTAGGATTAATGAATTTCAATTTAGATGGTAAAGAATATACAGTAATGATACCTCCAAATTATTACGATGATGGATTGGAAATAGAAGATTTACAAAATATCATACTGAATAAGATAATAAAGGAATCAGGATATAAAATCGAATTTACAAGAAAACTTCATTTAAAACTATTAGCGGTTAGAAGTGGACTGGGTAAATATGGTAGGAATAATATCTGTTATGTCGATGAAATGGGAAGCCTCTTAGGATTATATGCTTTTTTTACTGATTTTCAATTTGACGAAGATAATTGGTTTGAAATCCAAATGATGAAGAAGTGTGAAAATTGTACAACTTGTATAAAAGAATGTCCAACCAATGCAATTCCAGACCCCAATGCTGAGAATTTTGTAATTAATGTTAATAAATGCATTCCTGTATATAATGAAATCAAAGGTATAATTCCAGATTGGATACCTTCTGATGCTCATAATGCGTTAATGGGATGCATGAAATGTCAACTTTCTTGCCCAAGTAATCGTGAAGTATTAAAAATGACGAGAAGATTTCAAGATCTAAATGAAGAAGAGACCAATATGATTTTAGCTGGAAAAATTGATGAAAAACTGGTTAATTCTATATCAAATAAACTTAAAATGTTCTCTCCGTCTGATGCTGATTATATGCTTCCTGTTATCAAAAGAAATTTAGAATTTTTATTAATACAAAAAAAAGGTTAAGAATCTCTTCGAAACTCCGACTTCTTAAGGTATTTTATACGAGCATTCAGGTGTCTCAGATATAATATTTTCATTTTGACTGTTTTCTTTTTAAAATATAAAAGGGAGTTTTATTAGGTTTAGATTTTCTCTTTGAATTGCGTTACTCTATATTAAAAATTTTTTCAACAGTTATTAGAATTAAAATGAGGTGAAGAATTATAAGCGAAAAAAAAAATTATATTCTCTATGTCCAAACTAGCGATGATCCTGAACGCCAGTATTCACCACATGTATTAGCACAGACCGCTAAAGCAATGGATCTCAAAGCACTTATTTATTATCTTGGTCAAGGATTAAGAATCCTAAAACCCGGTAAAGCAGAAGAAATTAAAGCAGGAAACTTCCCTACGCTCAGAGAAATGATTGATAAAACGCTCGCGGATGGCATCGAAATTTTAGTTTGTGAAGCTTCAAAAAGAATGTTAGGTTGGGAAACAGTTGATTTAATCCCAGGATTGAAAATCGTCGGAGCCGCAACGCTGAACGATTTAGTCTTAGAAGCCGATGCAACCATGTGGTTTTAGTTCATTCATTAACTGAAATCAATAGAATATGTAAACCATCATAAAATCCAGGTCTTTAAATGGGCATTCAATCAAATGTTCATTTAAAGCCTAAAGTTATATCCAAAAAATATCTAAGTTCAAAGCTCGTCCATAAAGCTAATATTATTATATTAATTATATCATATTATATAGATTTAATTTGAGTAAAACTTAACTAAATGTTTGTTGAATACTTCTATTATCTTAAGGAAAGACTACCGGTTAGTATTACAGAGTATATGGCCCTTATCGAAGCGTTAGATAAAGGACTCATTCACAATATGGTTGAGTTTTACTACATATCTCGTTCTATCCTCTGTAAAAGCGAACATCAATTTGACATATATGATATCGCGTTTGCTAATTTTTTCAAAAACGCTGTTATTAAATTCCCCGACGATATTAAACAAGAAATCTGGGATTGGTTAAACCAAGATATAACCATTCCTGAATTGATTGAAGGTTTGAAAATCCTATTAGGAGAATACCAACAATATTTAAATATTGAAGACCTCCAACAATTCTTAGAAGGGTTGCTTCAGAAATTCAACGAAAATCTAGACGGAACCTTATTAATAAACGCACCAGAAAAAGTTAAACAGGAAATCTGGGATTGGTTGCTAAAAAATATGGACCTATCACAAGTAAATGCTAATGCTCAAGAGATGTTAAGCCAATTTTTTAACCTCGAAGAAATGCAAAAACAATTCGAAGACCTGATGCAAAGACAAGACGAAGAACATAACGGAGGTGACCACTGGGTAGGAACTCAAGGAACGTCTCCCTTTGGACATTCGGGAGAAAATCCAATGGGAATGAGGATAGGCGGATCTTCGGGGATGCGCATGGCAGTTCAAATCGCCCAAAAAAGAATATTTGCTGATTACAGAAAAGATGTCGTTTTAGATACTCGCCAAATTAAGGTTGCGTTAAAGCGTCTTAAAAAGTTGGAGGAAATCGGAAAACTCGACGAGCTCAATGTGGATAAAACCATCGACAAAACCGCAAAAAACGGTGGCGATATCGAAATCATATTCGAAAAACGCCGTAAAAATAATGTAAAACTCGTTCTTTTAATGGATGTTGGTGGAAGTATGACCCCATATGCGCATCTAGTTAATCTCCTCTTTTCTGCGGCTAATAATATGTCGCATTGGAAAGATTTTAAATTTTATTACTTCCATAACTGTATTTACGACAAACTTTATTTTAACGCCCAGCGCAACCCAGAGGAAGCAATAGATTTCGAGGATTTTATCAAAAAGTACGATAATAAATATAAGATTGTGCTTGTTGGTGACGCAGCTATGGCTTCATGGGAGTTAACGGAAAGATATGGCTCGATTTATTACTACCATCGAAATGAGATGCCGGGTATTTATTATATCAGAGAGCTTGCCAATCATTTTAAAAATAATGTGGTGTGGCTTAATCCCGAGCTAATACGCCTTGAATGGGTGCCCTGGACCCGTAAAATCATTTCGAGCATCATTCCGATGTTTAATTTAACGATCGAGGGGATTGAGGAGGCGATGGATTACCTTCGGAAGGGAGGCAAACAGATGTACACGACGGTTCAGATACTGAAAGGGCTCAGTTACTAATATATTTTAAGATTTAGTTTCAGGAACTAATTTTTATTTTCTTTCTTACAATCTTGACACCATTTTTTATGGCTTTTAATATTATTAGGGGTTGCAGTCCATTCATGCCCATTTTTGCATCGCCATCTAAGATATTCTTTTACTCCTAAATAATTTTCTGAAAGACATTCACCTTCATATAATTTATCGAGAGCTCTCATATCTTAAAGCTTAAAGATATTATTAGTTAGCATATTTTTACTAGCTATTTGTGGTCCGAGCACTGGTTTAACTATTTTCATATTTTATGAGCTTTCGGTAAACTTCCTTATAAAGCAATTTTTTGTGTATAGATTAGTTACATCAATCCAAAATTTCGAAATCAACGCCGATAGTCATTGTTTGGTCAGAAACAAACTGGTTAGTTAAAAATCTTTGTGTGAAGGCATATAAGTTATACATTTTTGTGAAATCATGGATGAGTTTGTTGCAATAAAAGATGTTCATTTTAACATAATTTTATATGATCGCACTTTCTTATTTGCTTAAGT
>JBHLLM010000338.1:0-3763 GCA_048885575.1 Candidatus Hermodarchaeota archaeon | reverse complement strand
AGAAATTAAATTTGAAGGAATTAAATCTTATAAATTAAAGTTTAGGATGCTGATTCATCAATTATATCATAAACTTTATCAATAAGAGAACTCACTTTAATGGTTACTTGTTCTTCAGTTTTCATGTTTTTCACAGTAACTTCATCTTGCTCCATCTCCTTCGGACCAATGATCAAAGCAATCAAAACACCTAATTCATTGGCTTTACTTAATTGATTTTTGAGATTTGAAAATCGATAATCTACTATGCAAGGAAAGTCTTCAGCTCTTATCATCTTAGAAAGTTTTAGCGCGTAGTTGGATACATTATCATTAATTGAAGCGATATAAATAGTATCAGTGTAATCTTTCTCCCGAATTTCAGCGGGGATCAAGTCATAAGTTTTTAAGAATAAGGAGAACATTAAAACACCCATTCCAAATCCCGTTCCTGTTATCTTTTCGTCAGAAAATAAAGATAGTAGGTCATCATAGCGTCCTCCACCAAAGATACTTCTAATATTATCTTTACCTGTATCAAAAACTTCATATACTATTCCTGTATAATAATCTAAACCACGTACAACTCCAGGAGAAAAGGAACAATACTCCGAAATCTCATCATCTTCTAATAATCGTATAAATGTGATTAACTCTTTATATCCTTTAGAATCATAAAATTTCTGGGGAATATCGTCAAATCTGATTAAGAGATCTTCTAGACTCGTAGCATCCTTTAATTTAAAGATACCTTGTATTATCATCTCATCATGAAAATTATCTAATATGTACTTTTCATATTCCGATTCTTCCATTTTATCGGCTTTATCTAAAATTTTGTAAACCATCGGTATTTTTTCTTTTGGAATATGCAATATTAATTCGCACACAGAATCTATAAAGCGACGATTATTGAAATATATTTGAAATTGCTCTGAAGTAGCACCAAATTCGGAAAAAATGTCAACAATTATATTAAATATTTCTAAATCTGCATAAAGACTATCCTCTCCTAAAATATCCATATTAATTTGTTTAAATTCCCTGCGTCGACCTTTTTGGGGTCTTTCGTACCGATAACAGGTTGGAACTGAAATCCACCTAATAGGTTTTTTTAATTCTTGATATTTAGCAGTTATCATTCGAGCTAATGACGGAGTAAGTTCAGGAATTAATATTAATTTTTCTCCTTTTTTTTTCTCAACTATGAAAGATTGGTCATTTACTAATTCATCAGAGGATTTAGCGGCAAAAATCTCAATGGGTTCTAATTTTGGACTTTCAAACTCTTCAAAGCTATACAAATCTGCAACATCACGGATGGTATCAATTATCCAGTTTGTTTCCCGTAAATCAGCTGGATAATAATCTTCCATTCCCCTTAATGGTTGAGTTGATAGTTTTTTAGACATTATATTTCTCACTTAAATTAGCCTTAGTATTATGAAAAAAAAAGATCATTAACAAATATCTTTTTCGTTTTTATTGGATTTAGGAAGGTTAACCTACTCTTTCCTTTTCTAATGCTATTCAAGATAAAAATCTATTAAAATAATTGAGCTTTAAATTAATTATGCCAGATAATGAAATAATTAATCCGGGAACTCCCGTTGCTGGACCGTATAATCCAGGCATAAAAGTTGGTAATTTGCTCTTTATTTCTGGACAAGGCTCTGCTCAATCTGATGAAGACATTAAAGAACAAACCTTAACTACTCTCAATAAAATAAAAAAGATCGTAGAAGCTGGAGGAGGTAAAATATCGAATATAGTTACCACAACTGTGTTTCTAAAAAATATTAGCGAATTTAGAGATATGAACGATATTTACAAAAGATTTTTTAACGACAACGGCGTTTCAGAAGCTTACCCCTCAAGGGCTACGGTGGAAGTCTCCAATTTACCTCTTTCAAGCATGTTATTAGAAATAAGCGCAATTGCTGTGCTATAAATTAAGTTAAATTTTGTCTTTTTATTCTTTAAATACTACAAACGGATTTAGTACTCAATGAAATTAGGATATCCATGCATAAATTTAAGTGTAAATTGTCGAAGTAGTAATACTTTTCGTTTAAAAAATTATTCAGAGAAGAGACTTAAAGAAGTCATTAAAAAGAATTTAGAATGCCTCCAAACAATTTTAGAATTTAATGTGAAACATAATATATATTTTTTTAGAATTACATCTGATTTAATTCCTTTTGCATCTCATCCGATTATGAATTTTAACTGGCAGAAATATTTTTCGCCCAACTTTATTGAGATAGGTGATTATATCAATAAAAATAAGATCAGAATTTCTATGCATCCAGGACAATATACGGTCATAAACTCAAATAAACGAGAAATTTTTGATAAGAGTAAGAAAGAATTGAAGTATCACATTGATATATTAAATTTAATGAATTTAGACGCAAGTGCGAAGATTATTACTCATATTGGCGGAGTTTATGGAAATAAGACAGAAAGTAAGTCAAGATTTATAAAACACTATAATGAACTTGGCGAGAATATAAGAAAACATTATGTTATTGAAAATGATGATAAAAGCTATAATATTAAGGATTGTTTATTTGTTAATCAAGAAACTGGAATACCCATTGTTTTTGATAGTTATCATCATGAATGTAATAGTACGCAAAAATCAGTCAGAGAAGAACTTGATCAGGTAGTGAAAACTTGGACTTCTAATGATGGTCTGCCTATATTTCATTATAGTTCTGAGCATTCACTAAAAGGTAAACCCCAGCATGCTGATAAAATAGACATTTTACATTTCTCGAGGTTCTTAGAAGAAACTAAAAAATATAATTATGACATAATGCTGGAGATTAAGGATAAGGAAAAAAGTGCTATAAAAGCACTGAAGTTAATATTAAATGATAAACGCTTTAGAATGGATAATTAAAATACAATTTATTAGAAATATAATTAAACTAATAATCTTTAAATTAAATTATGGCGATTATAAAATTACCTAAAATGACAGAAAAAGAAATAAAAACAGCTTTAAGTAATGAAAATTTATGTAGAATCGCTTTTATTGAAGAAAATTACCCATATATTTGTCCATTTCAATATGTGTATGTTAATGAGCAACTTTTCTTTCACTTTACAAATTATGGGAAAAAAATTAATATAATAAATAAGAATAAAAATGTCTGTGTTTCAATAGAAAAATTTAACGCTGATTTAAGCTCATATTACTTTATTTCTATTCAGGGAAAATTAGTAAAAATTAACAATAAGAAGCTTATAAAAGAAGTAAGGAATAAGATTGTCGAAAATGCAAAAAGGCAGTTTTCGGTAAATTTTCTCCTTGCACATGGATTCAAAACAGAGGGTGGATGGGATAGCTTGAATAATGAAAATTTATTAATATTTAAATTAGAAGAATCAGGTGATCGAATTGGGCTTAAATCTAATCGAAATACAAATTACTAAAATCTTTTAATTACGACCATTTTATTACATATAGTGGCCACTTTTTCAATATACCCTTAGGATTTTTGCCACTTCTAACTTTATCCAGTACTTCTGGGCGAGTTTTCAAGAAATCTACTGGATTTTCTTCAATTAATTGAATTTCCATTTCTCCATTTGTTAATATATCTCTAAAATCTTTATCCTTGATACAATTCAATAGAGTTTGTTTGCAAATCTCTAGATTGCTACAATCTCCCGTAGAGTCTGAATTCAGGACTAGCTTCCAAGTTTTATTTATGTCCTCTTCTGACTCTATTAATAAAAGAGAATCATAATCTGATTTACATCCAATTTTTAA
>JBHLLM010000337.1:0-3772 GCA_048885575.1 Candidatus Hermodarchaeota archaeon | reverse complement strand
TCTTAAAGTGTCAAAATATAAAATTGGAATCGTGGGAATAGGCCCCGCAGGTGGGGTGTTGGCAGCACATCTTGCAAATAAGGGTCATGATATCATTCTCGTTGATAAATTAAGTGACCACATGGATGAGATTAAAAAAAATGGGCTTAGAATAACAAATTATCGAGAATTATGTGTAAAATTTCCCCAAGAAAATATCTGTTATTCAATAAAGGAACTTAAAAATAGAGATGTAGATACTTTATTTATTGCTGTAAAAGCGTCTCTTCTTACTAAGGTTTTACTCGAAATTAGAAGTATATCAAAACCAGATATGACATTAATTAGTTTACAGAATGGTCTGGATACGGAAGATTTAATAGCAGAATTTTTTGGAAAAGAGAATACTTTACGAATTGTGGTCAACTTCGCGGGAAACTTATTAGGTAATGGAATTATAAGGATGTCTTTCTTTAACGCACCCAATTATATTGGTGTTTTGACACCTTCGACTGAAGAAAAAGCTAAAGACTTAGCAGAAATTATCACTGGTGCAGGATTAGAAACTGTATTTACGCCAGAAATTAAAAAATATGAATGGGAGAAAAGTATTCTCAATACCATGAGTCCTGTTTGTGTTATAACAAGAAAAACAATGAAAGAAATTTTGGAATTCAAGGAAACAAGAAAAATTGTTGGAGAAATTATACATGAAGGAATTGAAGTAGCTATAGCAAGGGGTATTGATTTTAAACCAAGCTTCTTTAATTACTGTATGGGGTATCTGGATAAAGCAGGACACCATAAAGTTTCAATGCAAGCAGATATAGAGAAAGGAACACCCTCAGAAATAGAATTTCTCAATGGCAAAATAGTAGAATATGGAAAAATCGAAGGAATACCAACCCCCTATAATAATATATTTACCTCTCTAATCAGAGCCATTGAACTCCAGTCGTTTTATCATTAAACAATTTGTAGAAAATAGGAGATCTCTCCTTTATTTTTTGAACTGCAAAAACAAAATAAAAAGAACTAAAATGTGAAATAATGGCAGCGAATAATTATTTTGTGGGTATTGATGTGGGAACATCGTATGTAAAAGCAGTGATTATAAATAATAATAATGAGATTATAAGTTTCTTTATAACACGAACTGGTACATCTATTGTTAATTCAAGCAAGATAGTTCTTGACAAAATAATATCAAACGCCAAATTATCTAAATCTGCGATAAAACATACCACCGTAACAGGATTTGGAAAAGATAAAATAATTTTTGCGGATAGCAAAAAAACTGAAATTAGTTGCCATGCAAAAGGCGCTTATCACTATTTCCCTAAGAAGATCACAGTTATCGATATAGGAGGACAAGACACTAAAGTTATTAAACTTGATGATAGAGGAAAAATAATAAGGTTTAAAATGAATAGAAAGTGTGCAGCAGGTACAGGGGCATTTATTGAGGAAATTGCTTATCGCCTTGATATCCCTCTCAAAGATTTGAATAATTTAGCGATCAAATCTACAAAGAATGTTCCTCTTGCGAGTTATTGCACTGTTTTTGCAAAAACAGAAATTATTACCCGTATTAAAGAAGGTGAACAAGTCGAGGATTTGATAAAGAGTGCATTTGATTCTGTAATAAGGAGAATTATTGAAATGTCTGAATTAGAGGGTAGTCTCGTGCTTACTGGTGGACTGATAGCTTATAATAGCATAATCGGGGAAATTTTAAAAAATGAAATAGGAGCAGAAATTTTAATTCCTCCTAATCCTCAACTAATAGGAGCTATTGGAGCTGCATTATTTGCAATTGAAACTTATAATTTAAATGGAAATTAACTGGTGAAGCACCATGAAATATCTGTTAATGAAAATGAGCTTAGAATTAATAATAATTAAAAAAAAAAAATTAGAATTAGAGGTTTCCGTAATTCCTGCAGTAAACATTTCTTCTTGCGGCATCCAGGGAAACTAACTCTTCCAAATATTTAGCGTTATATTTACCTTTCTTCATTAGTTTTAATAACGCCTTTTTCAGTGGTTTCTGTTCTTCCTGTGGTTTCACTTCAACAAGTAAATCCTGTTCAACTGGAACTTCCTCTAAAACTACTACTTCAAATTTAAATTCTGGTTCCTCTTTCTCTAAGAGTACTTGTTCCATAATTTTTTACCTCCTTTTTGTAATTTTTATAGATTTTTCAAACTAAATCGAAATTTTTCAGGATTTAAATTGTAATACCCTGCTGACTTTTTCCATCTTTTAAGTCTTCGCTCTTTATCAACCTTTTCCAATTCCTCCTTTTTAAAAGGAACTTGAACTGGTTCTAACTCGACTTTTTCTCTAAGATTATCCTTTAATACTTCAAATAAAGCTTGATCTAATTCATATTTGACTCTATTTTTACTTTCTACCAAATTTCGCCACCTCCCCCGATAAATATTACGGGTTTTCGCTAATATAAAAATAGGTTATTAATACATATTTAGTTTTAGCCACTAAACTTTGAATAGACTTTTGAATAATGTTTAGACAATCGCCTAATTATTCCATATTTTGGGCTTATTTAAGGGGAAATAATGATTTTTTTTTAACATAAAATTTTATTCATAGTTATGCCACCAAAAGAAGTAATATGTGAAAATTGCGGAGAAAATCCCAACGATCAAGTTTACGATTGTTATGAATGTAGAAATCAAATATGCGATAATTGTGCTAATATTTGCGAATATTGTGATGAAAGTTTCTGTGATGGATGTTATCACGATCATCTAAACTCCTGTAGATAAATGAAAGGTACTTATATCATAGTAGCTTATTTATTGGATAATTCTAGAATAAGTATTGGGTCGTTAGGAGAAATCGATTTTGTTAAGGGTAGTTATTTATATATTGGCTCTGCTATGGGAAATAAAGGTTCTATGACCTTAGAAAATAGAATTAAAAGACATATTTCGAATCTTAATGATAAAAAAATATTTTGGCATATCGACTATTTGTTAAAGAATAAGAAGTGTGTAATCACCCATATATACTTAATTCCTTCAATAATGCGGTTGGAGTGCATAATTTCGGAAGAGATATCAAATAATTCAGATAACCTGGTTAGAGATTTTGGATCATCTGATTGTAGATGTCCAAGTCACTTATATTATTTTCACGAATTTAGGGGTTTAAACCAAATAATTAAATCCCCCAAGAAATCCAGTTAGTGAGATTAAAGCAAATATAAGAACAATTTCAATCAATATACCTGATTTTTTATAAATTCTTTTAGGGAGCCAATAAAATAGTTCTTTTCTCACCCAATCAACAATCTGATGAAAATAATACCTATCACCCCATTTAGATTCTGGATTTTTCTTTTTTACTTTCTTTTGAATAGGCCGTAAAGTGAACCAGTCCCAAAGATCCATAATATTAGCAAATAACATGCTTAACCAATAAGGAATAAAGAAAATTACTATTGAGAGCAAAGAGACAGCATATATGAAGTAATGCCATATAAGCCAGAATCTGTCTCCTTTCTGCACCTCAGGGGTATGGTAGGTAATGTTCGAGAGAACATCAACGAGTATATGGGATAAAAAAGAAAACACAATTGTAAATATAATATTACAAGGGAAAATCAAGAAATAAAAGCATAAAATTTGAATAATTACTGCAACAAGGTTATGGGTTATAGTTTCCAAAAGACTCTTCCGCTTTTTGAATTATTTAAGTATAAATAGTACTTTATTGAATTATCTCAAATTCTTAAAATTTTTTAACTTTGTAATTGTTTTAAAC
>JBHLLM010000336.1:0-3774 GCA_048885575.1 Candidatus Hermodarchaeota archaeon | reverse complement strand
TCCCTACCATGCTTAAGAGGAGAACGTTACGTAGCTCTTGTATTAAAAGCTCGCCCTGGCTTTATTGTCAACAGAGTTCTAGCTCCAAGTGCTATATATTCAAATTATATTATCGATCTCGCTTACGAGCAAGGAATTCCTTGGGAACAAGTTGATGCTGACTTATCTCGTCCTAATGCTCCAATGTCAACACTCACATTAGCAGATTTCACAGGTAGAGATATTGCGTATAATGGGGGTTTATATTATGCAGAAAAACTCTCACCTGATTTCAAACCTGGTAAAGTGTTAACAATGCATTATAATGAAGGAAAACTGGGTAAAAAGACTGGACATGGATTTTATGATTGGTCTAAAGGTCGACCTCAACCCGATCTCTCAAAAAAAGCGGGACTAGTGAATAGTTTAATGTTTACAGCAATTACTGCGAATGAAGGCTGCAGAGTATTAGAAGAAGGCGTTGTAAATAGTTGGAAAGTTATTGACGAAGCTATTTTAGCTGGTATGAACTTTCCGGGACCAATGGAATATGCAACTAAACATTATAAGGAGTTATCTGAACTTTTAGAGGAATTTTCCGAGAAGTTGGGGAAAAATTATTTAAAATCCTGTAGTTTACTTAAATCTGGAAAATTTGTAGAAATGCAATAATAAAAAAAATTATCAATAAAATTTCTTTTTAGTTTTCCTCTTTCTTTTTTTACTCGCCAGTGAACTTAGGTTCCCGCTTCTCTAAAAATGCAGTAACACCCTCAATTACATCTTTAGATTGGGAATTAATACCATAGCCTAAATACTCAAATTGAAGCCCTAAATTCAAAGGTGCTTGCGATCCATAATCAATAGCCTTCTTTATAACAAAAAGACTCTTAGTCGGTGCATTCCCTAACCAAGAAGCTTTTTGGTGTACAGAATCTTCAAATTTGTCATCGTCTACAAGGAAAGAGATTACTCCCCATTCATACATTTCCTCAGCTTTGTAATGTTCACCAAAAAAAATAACTGTTTTTGTTCTTATCTTTCCAAGGTTTCTAATTAGTCTCTGTGTTCCTCCATTGAATGGAGCAATTCCTCTCTTTATTTCAGGGAAGCCAAATGTTGATCGTTTCGACGCAATAATAATATCGCAGACTAATGCTAGTTCAAATCCTCCTCCTAAAGCGTATCCATCTACAGCTGCTATTAATGGTTTGGGAAACTTCTCAATAATATCATAATATTTTTGCCTTTCGTACATCGCATGACTTTGATCCATTAAGTTTTTAGGATCCAAATCCTGTTGACCACGAGTAGATAAATCTGCTCCTGCAGAAAAAGCTGGCTTTTTTGTAAAATCTTTTGTTCCTCTTAGAACTACACATCTTACTGATTTATTTAACGCCATGTCTTCGAGTGCATCAGCAATTTCTCTTAATGTAATGGTATGTAAAGCATTTAATTTTTCAGGTCTATTTATTGAGACGATTGCATAGTTATTATCCCGATCTAATTCAACTTTTATATGTTCAAATTGCTTTTCAGACATAATATTTCTCACTTTATTATAGGAATATTCTTCTTAGTTATATATTAAATTAATAATATACAAAAATATTTTTTAATGACATTAATCACTAAATTTATTTATCAATCAATTTGTTAATTAATGAAAAAATATAGGTGAAGAAGAAAATTGATAGAAAAGGAATTTGAAACAGTTTTATATGAAGAAAAGAAGAAAATAGGTTACATCACTCTTAATAGACCAGAAAAGCACAATGCGTTGAGTTTTCAATTACTAGATGATATAGATGCCGTCTTTGATTATGCTGAAACGGATAATAAAGCAAAAGTAATAGTATTAAAAGGAGCGGGTAAAAGTTTTTGTTCGGGCTTTGATCTCAAGCAATCCTATTATATGACGCCTCCAGAAGGAGGATGGAGATACAAAAATTCCTATGATATCTTGAATAAGAAAATATATGGGAAATATCAAAGGATCTGGAATTTTCCTAAACCAACTATTGCTCAAGTTCATGGATATTGTACTGACGCGGGTTGCTACTTACAACTATTATGTGATATTACAGTAGCTGCTGATGATGCAGTTTTAGGCCATCCTGCCCAGCTATGGGGCGGATCTCAGAGTTTACCATTATGGCAACTCTACTTAGGAGTTAAAAAAGCACGATATCTTCTTATGAGTGGAAGGAGAATTTCTGGAAAGGAAGCTGCAGAAATGGGACTAGTGAGTATTAGCGTGCCTCGAGAAAATCTTGAAGCCGAAGTTGACAAGTTAGCCGCAGAGATTGCTCAAATACCCTATGAAGGAGCTTTACACAATAAGATCGCTCTTAATACTGATCTTAAGATGAAAGGCATTGATGCTTTATTCGAATATTATGGTCAAATGAATCGATACTGGAGATTATTTCAGAAAAGGTAGATATAGTTTTAAAAAAAATTTATTTAAAATAAAGGAGATTCTTTATCTATATCTTCGTTTTTTCTATAAAAGTACCCAAATAGATAACCTAATATTATCCCAACTAAAACATACATTATCCCGTAATACCCGAATAAGACTATTGCATATTGTAAAAAGAGAATAAAATCAAATCCATAATTGATTGAATACAAAATCCAATCAAAGAAACCTAATAATAATAATGCTAAAACTGAACCAGCCACTCCCACAATTATACCTGTTTTAATATGTGATTGTGATTTTTTTCTATTTCTAAAGGTGATATAGAGTCCAATACAGTTTCCTATAACTAAAAATATATCTGCTATAAAAAAGAATCCAGAAGGTATAATTGAAAACAAGATGCTTGTCAATAAGGCACATATTAGAATTCCAAACAACATATTGTGTTTTTGTATAAATCCAGAATAAGATTCTACAGCCATTTATTTTTCCACTTCTTTATTTTAAAACTATTACAGTTAATTGTCTATTAAATAAAGCCTTTTTGAATATAATTAAATTTCAAGAAAAACTAATTTACGCAATTGCTAATCGAATTGAGATGATTATATGGAAACTCAAGAAAAGAATAGTATTCAAAATGAAGAAAAAGTAATTAGAACCGCAACTGCGTTTGATTGCGGTGGAAGATGCCCCTTGCGGATTCATGTTAAAGAAGGAAAAGTAATTCGAATCGAAGGCGATGATTTTGAGGATAAAAACGAACAACTTAGAGCTTGTTTAAGATGTCGAGCTTTAAGACAATATATATATCACCCCGATCGTTTAAAATTTCCTTTAAAAAGAGCTGGACCAAAAGGTTCGGGAAAATTTAAACGCATTTCGTGGGATGAGGCTTTATCTGAAATTGCTGCAAAACTTAGCGATGTAAAGCAAAAATACGGAAACTCAAGTATTTTTCTAGCAGCAGGTGGAGGATATCAAGCTGCCCTCCATGATGGAATGTTCGCGATGATAAGATTATTCACTCATTTTGGGGGATTTTCTACGCACTACGGTAATGTATCATCTGAAGGTGCTGTATATGCTACTCAAACTCAATACACATCCCCGTTTGTTGGGCATAGTCGTACAGATTTAAAAAATTCGAGACTCATTATAATGTGGGGTTGGGATCCTGCAAGAATGATCTCGGGTTCAGACACGATTTTTAATTTAATACAAGCTAAAGAAAAGGGAATAAAAATCGTTTGTATCGATCCAAGATACACAGATTCGGCAGTTATTTTAGCAGATCAATGGATACCAATTATCCCTGGAACTGATACTGCGATGATGGTTGCTATGGCTTATATTATAATTAA
>JBHLLM010000335.1:0-3798 GCA_048885575.1 Candidatus Hermodarchaeota archaeon | reverse complement strand
TCGGAAGAATTTATATTTTACATTGATCTCATAACAGAATTTATTAAGAAAAAGAATTTTATCAAGAGCCTCGAAACATTTATAAAGGAAAAAGCTAAGTTTAATACTTTAAGTTCATATGGATTGTTATTTTTTCAAAAAGATGATAATCCTGTTACATTATACAATGAAAATGATTTTGATACGATTACCGAACTCATAAATGAAAAGTGGGAAACTAGAGAAAGAAAAGGTAGTTTTTTTGAAAACGGGTTATTTGAAATATTAGCTTATGTTTTTACAAAGAGTAGAGCCGCCCGAAAAAACTATAGAATAATAATTATTTCAGATACTCCTAGCACTTTGTCAGAAGACTATCACAACGCACTTTACGATCTTTTAATTAAAGCTAAAAAATTCGATACTTTTATCGACATTATTCGCGTAGGAGAGGAGAAGTTCTACAATGACGATGTTAAGTTAAAAGTCGTAACCAGTGAAACTCATGGAGGGGTTCTATATTGCAACGATGCAAAAGCGTTCATAAATATTTTAGTGTCCTTAGTTCAGAGTAAATCGGAATTTAATGTTGTACAACCTGAAGCTACCAATCAAATTTTAAAAGAAGATAAAAAATTTTACGAAAAATTGGCTGTAGACTTAATCTCACTAGAAAGTGATGATGAAGAAAAGTGCGATATATGTGAAAAAGAAGTATGTCCTATTTGTAGCGCATATTCCGATGAAGTTCACAAATGCTTTAATTGTAATGCGAGATACCACGCTTGCTGTGCTGCTGATTATTCTATTTCAAATAACATAGGATTTCACCATTTATTTCGATGTATCCAATGTGATGCTTTGTTGAAATTAGACGAAGAATATGTAGATATGATATACGAGGAAGAATACGAAGAGAAACACGAACAAGATTTGGTTTCGACGGAGATAGTTGAAGAAGAAATAGAAGAAGAATTTATTAAAGAGAGCCAAATTGAGGAACGAATAGATGTAGAGGATGACGACCAAGTAATAATTGGTGAAACTATTCTCAATCCAGAAAAAGTTAGATCTCCCCCTAGTTTGAGCAAACCCCCTTCAACTGCAGCTCCAATTAAAAAAGTTAGAGTCGGAGGATTCTTTGGTCAAGAAATAGCTGTGAAACCAAACGGCTCAAATAAAAATCTCGTTCCCTCCGCTACGGAAACAGTAGTAAGTGATAAAGAGGGGACAACTCAGGTAGACGAGAAAATCTCAATCACTATGTTGAAACCTCCTAGAAAAAGTACCATTAAATTGTGTAAAATGTGCGGCCAAACTTTAATTGGCACTTCTATTTGTACTAAATGTGGTTTTAAGAATTAGATCTGTTTCTTAGCTTAAATTATGAATATAATTTAAGTGATGCAAAACTCTTAACTTTTAATAAACTATTAATGATTTTAAATGAGATTTTTGATGATTTAAATGTTTATTAAAGAAGAATTGGATAAATTCGAGAGAACTCACCCAAAATCGAAAAAACTCTGGCAAAAAGCTATTAATGTTTTACCCGGGGGTATTTCTCACAACATTCGAACGTTTGGATTAACTTCGATAGGAGGATTTCCTATAATGATTAGTTCTTCACATGGACCTTTTATCGAGGATATTGACAATATTAAGTATCTCGATTTTTGGAATGGCCATTTTGCTATGATTTTGGGCCATAATCCTCCAGAGGTTCAAGAAGCTGTGAAAAATCATCTACAATATGGGTGGCATTTTGGAACAAATACCGAATATCAAATTGAATTAGCTTCAAAATTAATTGATGACAATCCCAGTATTGAAAAAGTTCGATTTTGTACTAGTGGAACTGAAGCTACTATGTACGCCACACGATTAGCACGAGCATACACTAATAGAAAACTTGTAGCTAAAGCGGTATTAGGCTGGCATGGAGCAAGCGACACATTATGTTATGATGTTAGTGGTTTAATAAACGGAAAAGCTCCTTTAGGACAATTGAAAGCTGACGAAGCTGGTATAATTACATTTACAATCAACCAAAAAGATTCCCTTGAAATGATACGAAAAAATTCTAAGCAATTAGCAGCTATAATCTTAGAACCAATTTTAGGAGGTGGAGGAGGATTTCCTGTAAACACTGAATTCTTAAAAAGCTTGAGGGAAGAAACTGAAAAATATGGTATAGTACTTATTTTTGATGAAGTAATAACCGGTTATCGATTTACAAACTCCTTATTTCAAAACGAATTAAAAATATTACCCGATTTAACTACAATGGGTAAAATCATAGGCGGTGGATTCCCAATCGGGGCTATTGGTGGAAAAGAAGAGATCATTGAACGATCTAGTCCTCAAAATAAAAATCAAGTATTAATTGGCGGTGGTACATTTTCGGGGTACCCGCTTAGTATGATTGCTGGATTGAAGACTTTAGAAATATTAAAGAGATCTCAACAAGACTATATTAGAATAAATGAAGAAGGGAGTAATTTAATTAAATATCTTAATGACTTCTTTAATCTACATAAATTACCTATTGTAGCCACAGGCTTTAAATCAATTATCATGCTCCATATAATGTCAAAATGGATTCAAAACCCTTCATTCAGCGAGATAATTGAATTCACTGACGAAAGAAGAGAGGCACTCCTTCAATTGGCTCTTTTTAATCGTGGAATCTCGGGTTTGCATGGCTTAGGCGCTCTCTCGATGGCAAATACGCACAAACACATCCTCCAAGTTATGAATGTAATGGAGGAGATCGCACAACCAGTCTCCCAATCTTCTCTAAATTAATTAAATTTACTGTAAAATGAAATTAAAAATATGAAGTGAATGTTATATGAAAAACAAATTTGAAGTAATTCAAGTGGGTTTAGGATCCATGGGGAAAATTATAGCACAACTTCTTCTCAAACGAGAAAATATTTCTTTGAAAGGGGTTGTAGACATAGATCCCAACCTTCAAGGAAAAGATTTGGGCGAACTCACTAACGAAAATAAAGGCGAGAATATAATAGTTGAATCTGATTTAAAAAAAGTTCTTTCTAAAAACAGAATCGATGTGACTATTACTGCTACATCTTCCTCGCTTAAGAAAGTTGCCCCTATAATCACGACAGCAGTAGAATCTGGAAGTAACGTCATTTCAATATGTGAAGAGTTATCCTACCCTTTCCAATATTATCCAAAACTTTCGGAGGATTTAAACGCATTAGCTTTGTCTAATAATGTTACAATTGTAGGAACTGGGATAAATCCTGGATATCTTATGGATTTATTACCCATCATTATTACTGCTCCGTGTCAAAATGTTAAATCTATTGTTATAACAAGAATGATGAATTCTGCTAAACGAAGAGTGTCATTCCAACGAAAGATAGGAACAGGTCTAAGCCCTACCGATTTTAGAAATAAAATTGATAAAAAAGAAATTACTGGTCATGTTGGATTAACGCAATCAATTCAGATGATTTGTGATGCTCTCGGATTTAGTTACGACACAATTAAAGAGTTTCCCGCTCAAGAAATTATCACTGAGAAGGATTTTACGACCTCATACGGTGAAAATGTTCCAAAAGGTTACATTTGTGGGTTACAAAGCAAAGCTGTAGCGACAAAGGATGGCAAGAACTTAATCCTTTTAGATTTTCTAGCTTACGCTGGGGAACACGAAGAATACGACAGTATAGATGTAGAAGGGACTCCAAATATCCATCAAAAGATCGTTGGTGGTGTTCACGGAGATTTAGGAACTTCTGCAATGGTGGTTAATTTGATTCCAACGGTGATAAAAGCGAGAAGTGG
>JBHLLM010000334.1:0-3800 GCA_048885575.1 Candidatus Hermodarchaeota archaeon | reverse complement strand
TATTATATTGTAATACAGTCAATTATGAGAACTTTTTTTGTTTTATATTACATAAAAATCAATATTTTTAAATTTTCAGTTCATAAAGTATTCTAAATTCCTTTTTTTCTCGTAAATAATGAGAAACATAGTAATTGAAAATGTTATACAATTTTAATATTAAAGATAATATTGTTAAATCAATGAATTACAAATATTAAATCAAAAAGGAAGGTTTGATTATTAAAAAACCAGAATTATTAGTTCCCGCTCAGAATTGGGATTCTTTAACTAATATTGGCAGTTTCGCAGACGCTATTTATTTTGGTGTCAAAGATTATAATATGAGAGCGAAGGCTAAAAATTTTGAGCGAGATGAAATTATTAATGTTGTAAAATTCTGCCATAACAAAGAACCTCCAATAAAAGCATATCTTACTACAAACATTTTGATTTACGATAACGAGTTAGAGGATCTAGAAAATTTAATTTCTTTAGCAAAAAATGCAAATATTGACGCGATTATTGCCCATGATCTAGCAGCAATAAGATTTGCGAAACAAAAAGAAGTAAAATTTCACATTTCGACTCAAGCAAACATTTCAAATGTCGAAAGTGCTAAGTTTTACGAATCATTAGGAGCAGCGAGGATAATATTAGCAAGAGAATTATCACTCAAACAAATAAGACTTATAAAACATCATCTCAATCGGACTGAAATTGAATGCTTTATCCATGGTTCCATGTGCACATCAATTTCTGGTCGATGTTATTTATCTGCAACAATTTGTGAATCTGAAGAGTACTCGGCAAATCGAGGTAAGTGCGTACAACCTTGTAGAAGAGAATGGAGAGTAATTGACGATGAGAATAATGAATTAATATATGACGGTCAAATGTTCTTGAACGCAAAGGATCTTTGTATGATTGAATATATACCAGATTTAATTGAAGCAAACATTGATGCATTCAAAATTGAAGGAAGAATGAAAGATCCAATCTATATAGAGACTGTAGCAACGTGTTATCGAGAAGCAATTGATAGTTATTTTGATTCTACTTTTTCAAAAGATAAAGTTCAAGATTGGATTAAAAGATTAAAAGGAGTATATAATCGTGGTTTTCATACTGGATTTTACTTTAATAGACCCACCATTGAAGATATCGAGTTAGAAACAAGAGGAAACATATCACCCTATAAAAAACATTACCTTGGAAGGATATTATCCTTCGATAGAAAGAGTATGACTGCTAATCTATTAGTAGAAATAAAGGAATTTAATCTGAAGTTAGGAGATGAAATAATAATAACTGGAAAAGATACATATCATCATCAAAAAATCAAGCATATGCTCTACAAAGGTGAAAAAATTAAAAATATTTATAAAAAGAGATCTGATAATCCATTCAAAGTAAATATGCGTCTAAGTAAAGAAGTTAAGAAAGATGATAAAATTTATATTATATATCAGACATAAACAAAATGGTTTAAATAAAGAATCTAATATTAGTAGCATCGTTTGATGGAGTTTATACATGGATTTCGAAGAAAAGAGGAAAAAACTAGTAGAAAGCCTAAAAAAACGAGATTTCTTAACTAAATCAAATGTGATTGAGGCAATGTTAAGAGTTCCCCGTCATAAATTTCTGCCTAAAGATGCTATATCCTCTGCTTATATAGATTCTCCTCTTTCAATAGGTTTAGGGCAAACAATAAGTGCCCCCCACATGAATGCTATGATGTGTGAATTGTTGGAATTAAAAGAGGGGGATAAAGTTTTAGAGGTTGGAACGGGTTCTGGGTATCATGCTGCATTATGCGCTGAGATCGTTGCTTCAAAGAATTCAGAAAATCCCGGACATGTTTATACACTAGAAAGACACTTAGAATTAGCAGATTCAGCTAGGGAAAAGCTAATTGATGCAGGTTATGGTGATTCTGTAACAGTCATTCATGGAGATGGAACTCTAGGTTATCCCAAAGAAGCACCATACGATAAAATTTTAGTCACTGCATCATCACCAAAAAAAGTGCCTCCTCCTTTAAAAAAACAATTAAAGGATGGAGGTATCCTATGTATTCCGGCAGGTTCAAAAGAATGGGGTCAGGATCTCTACATTGTTACGAAAAAAGAAAATAAGTTCGATTTTAAAAGAATTACAGGCGTCAGGTTTGTTCCTTTAATCGGTAAGTATGGATTTGATTAACTTTTTGATTCTTTTGGTTTTTTCCTACATTGGTTTGAAATACTCCAAGAATTAGAGAGAAGTTTTATTTGAGGACTGTTCTCTTAACCTCTTCTCCATTAGCTTTTTACGGGTATTTTTAACAAATTCGTTGATATCAATATCCCTCTTTAGAGATCCATTTGAATATGAATAGCCATTTTTTTTCCCATTTTTATGATACCCCATAAAAATCAGAGCCAGAGTTATATTATGAAATATACTTGATATTAGAACATTAATATATTTAAAGCTTACATTTTCATAAATTATTGTACAGAATTGTAAATATATAAAGAAAAAGTTTAATTGACTTTAATAATAATTTCATATTCAAAATTTTTGGTAAGATTGAACTTAGAGAGGAGGTTTATCCCTTGGTAAATCTTTTTATAACCCTCGTCAGTGAATGTGTATGCTACCAACGGAAATTTATCTATTACTATGGAATCTTTTTCTCCACTAAATTGATTTGACAACATATATTCAATGTTCAAATTATAAGATTCATCGTAAGCTTTAAAATGGCGACCAGAGAATTCAAATGATTTTAATAGTGGACTTATCCTCTCTTCTGGAAATAACATTCGGTTACCTTCCCACTTGAATTTATTGGGATCACCATTAAAAAAAAAGGGAAAGTCTACGCCTAAGTATAATTTTTCTAGTATACTTTTTAACACCTGATCTTCTCCAGTAAGTTTTTGAAAATAACCTTTTATTGTAATAACAATTTGATTGTCCTCAACCTCGATTAACTTAAGAATCCTACAAGGGTAATATTTACATGATTCTGGATCTTTTACCATTCCAAAGTGTTCTAATTCTAATATAGCACAATTCCCATCTTTTTCATTTCTTATAATTTTAAATTCCCCGTCGATAAAGGTTCCGAATTCGTGGTATTGATCGTTTTCAAGTTGTTCCAACGAAGTTTCGTTATGAATAAATCGTAATCGCAACATATTTCTTTTATATCGATCAACCATTACCTCCTCTTTGTCAATATCTTCGTTGTAGTGATAAGCCTCTGGCCATCGAGTTAAAGTGTTTAGGAGATTGTATGATTTTGGTTTATAATCTAGTTCAAATATAGTGCCTCCATCTGAGGGGTTTATGTAGACATTTAATATATCAGATTCGATTAAAACATCCATTTTGCTATCCTTATTGAAATCTATAGGGGTGATTGAGATGAATTTATTTTTATTAGACTGGAATTGCGCGTTTAGATCGTCAATAATTTTTTCAGCATTAATTAAATGAGAATACACAGAAAATCGTAAAAACTGTAAATAAACACCACCAAATAATCCATGCCAATAGCTATCATTGCATTGTGATTTATATATCTCCTTCCAAGCTTCAGCAATCTTAGTTTGAACTTGGGTTCTAGTTTTTTCGCTTTCTAGTTTAGCTACAAGTTTTTCGATTTTAATTAGTTTTTCTCGAATATAGAGCATTTTTTTGTGCATATTATTTGATTCTGGATATTTTACCAAATAATATCTCCAAAATCCTCCTTTTAAAAATATATATTCTTGGTGTTTCTTAGGATCGGCTTTAAGATCTTTCCTGATCTTCTCAAAAATAAT
>JBHLLM010000333.1:0-3817 GCA_048885575.1 Candidatus Hermodarchaeota archaeon | reverse complement strand
TCTTCTCGTCCTACGCAAAATTCGAACTTATCAGCTATTCCTGCTAATTGTAGTGATTTTATTATAGTATATCTCGTATTAAGAGAAAATATAGCGAATTTAACTGCTGAATTCAGCTCAAATAATTTCTTATTTTTGATAAAATATATCACTTCCCAAATAGGCTCGTTCTTTGTAATATTTTCGAGCTCGTATTTTTGTATAATACCAAAATTATATTTTAACTCCTCTTCGTCTCTTCGCGCAACAATTTCAGCCAGAAGACTAGACATGCTATTGAAATGAGTTCGTTCGTTATACTTCTCGCTAAAACGTGTATTTAGTGCTTTTAATAAAGAAGCCCAATCTGCCTTTAATCTGACAATTGTACCGTCCAAATCAAACACAATCACTTTCTTGTTTTTAAGAGAAGAGGCATCCATTATAGTATTATTAAAGTTAAAGTAGATGGTATTATTGATTTAAATAATACGATATCGAAATTAAGGTTTTGTAGATTTATAATCGAGAGTAATACATAACTTTATAGCCTATTTTATGGAAGGGACACTCCTTTATACATATACTGCATCCAGTAGTCTTGTAAAAATTTTGGATACATTTTTCACCATCTATTCGAGTTATCGTACCATTTTCATTAATTATAGGTTCATCATAGATGGCGCTAACAGGACACATTAATGCGCATCTTTTACACTTCTTACAATATGCTTCAATTTCAAAATCATCCCTAGCCTTATCAGGAATATTATCAATGTTAACAGCGATAATGGAAAGTCGTTGTCTTGGACCAAACTTCTTGGTGATTAAAATTCCTTGGCTCCCAATTTGTCCTAAACCGGCTTTTACCGCCATTGCGGGGTAAAGTATTGGTCCACCAAGAGGATGGCAAGCTATTGCTCTATAACCTTTAGATCGAATAAAAGTTGTTAAGTTATTTGTAGCCTCGCCTAATTCAGCGTATATATTAAGTGATTCGACTCCCGCTGGAGGCTCAGGAGCCGTTTCGATGGCATCACGATCCATTTCCATCCCTAAAACAATAGCGTTTTGGTATAAAACCTTTATTCCTCCAATATGGTCTTTTTCAAACATTAAATTTTCATCTATAGGCGTATATCCTATAAGATCAATGCCTAGAGTTTTTGCCTCTTCTTCAAGTTCTTCCCAAAAATCATTATTAGCTGATTGAACTTTTTCGGGTAGTTCCTGCAATTCTCTTTTATATCCTGAAATTGCTTTGCGAACAGTGTTAAAGACTTTAGGAATTATGATTTTAATTTCATCTGATAATGGGCCTTCAATATTCGATATATCGAATTTTGTTAGCTCAATTAAACGTGATTTTAACCCCTTGGATTTTTTTAGCAATAAAAGCACCTAAGAATCAATTAGTTGCTTTAATCCTTTCACTTTTATAAAGATTATTATTATAATTGCTGAAGATTTAAACTTATAATGTCTCATAGAGATATATTTTATAAATTAACAAACTATCTACAAAAAATAAGGGATAAAAATTTGAGTTAAGGCTAATCCATAGCGTATTTAGAGGTCCAAGCCTTAGCTTTTGCTTCAAACTTCTTTTGAGCTCTGAAATATTGCTCACCTGCCTCATGGTTAAGAGGATCTCCGGGATTAAAGAAGGGAGGTTCAACATGCATCATTCCTTTTAGTGCTTCTATGATATTAGTTAAAGTTTTTGAAGGTGTCCACCCAGAGGCACCTGTTGAAGCGTCAACCTTGCCAACTAAGTCCGGATTAATCAGATCTAAACATATATTAAGTTTTCCTGGAGGTATACTGCTGTCTATATTCGGGTGCCACATAAGTGTAACTGCGTAAGCATATGGGGGGGCAAAGGGGTAATTTTCCGGAAATTTGATTTCGAATATGAATTTTCCTTTAGCGTAAGGAGTTCCTTCTTTTCCGATTATGGTAAGTCTGAGGTGGTCGATACTACGTCCCCATGGCTCGATGATTACATTACTATCACTCTTATAAGCTTCAATAGCCTCCGTATAATCAGTTTCTTCTCTCATGTAAATTTCACTTTAATTTCGAATTTTTTAGGTTTAATAAATATTAGTTAGGGTGTTCTTTAAAAAAATTTGTGCTATTTTCAATTTTTATTATAAATAGAACATATTACAAAATCTATCAAGATTGAAAAGTTTTGTTTTTAAAAATTATAAATGTAATTATTACTCAATAGCTATAATATAGTTCATCTAATCTTTTTTGAATGTGCGATAAATAATTTTGATAATGAAGAACTAAAATTAATAAGTAAACTAATTGAATCTTTTTTATTCAAATGTCGTAATCCCGAAGATTCTTCGCTTTATTGTTCTATTAATTGAAGATAGTTCGATACATTTATTATTGAGAAATAATATTCTTATATTGATCTTATAATAAAATCTCAATTTAATAATAAATCTCAAAATATGAATAATATTCGGTTAATTTATTTAAATTTAAAAAGGAGAGGATTTTTATAAAAGTTTTAGTTTTACCCGATGAATTTGAAGATTCTGGTAAAATTGAAAAAAGGATTAAAAAAGAGGAAAATCCATTCGAAATGGCAAAAAAACAAGTTGATATCGTTGCTAAGAAGATGGGTTTAGATAATAACATTAAGAAGTACTTGAAAAGAATCGAGCGTTCATTGATTGTATCAATTCCAATTATTATGGATAATGGAGAACTTGAAGTGTTTGAGGGCTATAGAGTCCATCATTCTACAGTAAGAGGTCCTGGAAAAGGAGGTATTCGCTACTCTAAAGATGTATATCTTGACGAAGTTAAAGCTCTAGCTATGTGGATGACCTGGAAAAATTGTTTATTAAATCTTCCTTTAGGAGGAGCGAAAGGAGGAGTTCGCGTTGATCCAGATAAACTCACAAAAAATGAGCTTGAAAGATTAACTCGAAGATACACAGCAGAAATTATTAATATTATAGGACCAGACATCGATATCCCAGCACCTGATATTAACACAAATCCACAAATAATGGCATGGATAATGGATGTCTATTCAATGCAGAAAGGTAGATCAGTTCCAGGAGTTGTTACCGGAAAACCAATAGAGATAGGGGGATCTATTGGAAGAGAGACTGCGACGGGGATGGGATTATATTTTGTCTTAACAGCATTATCTGATAAGCTAAATTTAGATTTAACTTCTCTAAAGGTAGTAATTCAAGGATTTGGAAACGTAGGTGGAAATATTGCTAAAATACTTTATCAAAAAGGGGTCAAGATTATCGGGATTTCAGATATAAGTGGTGGCTTATCTCACGAGGATGGATTGAATGTTGAAGAGTTAGTTGATTGGAGGGATCGAAATCGCTTATTACAGGATTTTGCGAATACGGATTACAATTTTGTTAGTAATGAAGAATTATTAGAAATCAAATGTGATGTGTTAATTCCTTGTGCAATCGAAAATCAAATCACAAGATCAAATGCAAATAACATAAATTGTCAGATTATACTTGAAGGAGCTAATGGTCCTACAACACCAGAAGCTGATAAAGTTTTAGAAAAGAGAAAAATTATAGTCGTTCCAGATATATTGGCTAATTCTGGAGGTGTATGTGTCTCTTATTTTGAATATATACAAGATATACATAGCTATTTCTGGAAATTGGAGCGAATTAATCAAGAACTGAAAAATATTCTAATAAATGCTTTCGAGGAAGTATATGGATTAGCTAAGAAAAAAAATGTGAGTTTAAGAACTGCAGCTTATATGATTGCTATATCCAGGCTAAGTAAAGCTATTGAATTAAGAGGAATATTTCCCTAAAAA
>JBHLLM010000332.1:0-3818 GCA_048885575.1 Candidatus Hermodarchaeota archaeon | reverse complement strand
ATCTAGCAAGTGAAAAGGAAGGACATAAAAGATTTATCAAAGAGAATGAAGATAAAATAGAAAACATCAATAGAGATATCAACGATATATTTCAAAGTTTGAAGGATATTGATCACAAATTAGAAAACAATAAATGGTTTATAGAAAATCCATCAATGGATTTGTTGAAGCAATTAGATACAGATCTGAAAAAAGTTACTGTAAATTTACTAAAATTCGGATCTGAAATCGAACAATCTGAAATTGAGAAGTCAAAGAAGATACAGAAATTTAAATTATTACAAACAGCCTTAAGAGAACGGAAAATTATTTTATCTCCAAATATCAATATTCTCAAAGAGGAGATTAAGAAAAGAGAGTTAGATGATCGAGTTAAAGGTCCAATAATCGAATATTTAAAATATGATGATGAATTAAGCTACGCAATTGAATCAGTTTTAGGAGAGCGTCTTCTTAATAGTTTTATTGCGAGTGATTGGGACACACTAAATTTATTAGAGAGATTAAAAAAGAAATATAACGCTTATTGCAATATCTATATTCCGAAGAATGTAAAAATTACTCCCTTTCCAAAAATTTCTGCAGTAGGGGTTATCGGATATTTAGCAGAATTAATTAATATTATAGATAACGATACAAGCATTCAAAAGGTTATTTATTCAATAATTAAGAATTGTCTTGTAGTTAAAGATTATCTCACTGCTAAAGAGCTTTACAAAACTGACGCTTTTAAGGGTAAATGTGTGACACTTCAAGGTAAACAAATAATATCATATAAATATGTATATGAAAGCCCTCACATCAAAAGACTAAAAGGTATATTAAGCGCAGGGACTCAGAAAGAACAGTCTATTCTGTTAGAAAAAGAGATAAAGTCATTAAACGAAAAAATACTGGAATTAAAAGTAGAGCAAACAAAATTAGATAAGCTACAAGCTGAGATTTTTAGAAAGAAAGAATTGTTTTCTGACCTTATATTTAATTTCAAGCAAAAAGAAAGGTTAACCTCAAAAAAAAATCAATTATATACTCAAATTTACTCATTAGAAAAAGAAAATGAAGAAATTAAAGAACTTATAAATGATCTCACAGATAAACTTAAGGAATTTGAATCTCAAAGAGATCCCGAGTTTTTCAATTGGAACAAAAGATTAAAAGAGATTCCAAACCAATTAAACAATTTAAATAATGAATTAAACAAATGGGATAAAAAATTAAACGATAATTTAGAAAGTTTAAAGGAAGTCAATGAAATTATCAATTCCAAGGAAAATGAATTAAATCTTGTTAACCTGAATTATAACGCAAAAAAGTCTGATTTCCAGAAATCAGATAAAAAAGCATTCGAAATTTTCAGAAGTTTAGAAAATGTGGAAGATGAAATTTTATCAATTAATACTAAAATCTCTGAATTACAAGACCGAAAAATAAAAACCCAGAAGGAAAAGAACGGAATAGACAAAGTACATATTCAAGTAAAATTAAGCTTAGAACAAGAAACTTTTAAGCAATCTTCATTACAACATGAATTAGGTATGAAAAAGGAAGATCTTAAACGTATTTTGTCTGAAATCGGACAGTTTATTTTGGAAGAAAAAATCACATTTCGCTCAATTGAGGATATTAGTAGAGATATACTAAATATTGATAAAGAACTTTTAAATTATTTAGATGTTGACGATTCACTTTTAATAGAAAAAGAACAAATCATTACAGGTTTAAAAGAAATCACAAAAAATCAGAAAGAAATAGAAAGGGACATTAAGGCAGCTGTTAAAACAGAAAAGAAATTGGAAACTACATATTTCGATAAGTTTCAATTGGTCCTTAAGGAATTAAATTCTAAGATCAACCACAAATTTAACTCGGCACGCATTAAAGCGTACTGTACTCTTGAGTTGATAGGAGATTTTGAAGAATTGGGTATAGATATCAAAGCTGCCATTTCAAAAGATCAATTAAAATCTTGTACAGCCTTAAGTGGGGGCCAAATTTCAATGATATCAATTAGTCTAATCTTATCACTTCAAGAGATTAAACCTTCACCATTATGTATGTTTGATGAAGCAGGAATGTTTTTGGACGAAAAGAATTCAGAAGCGTCGTATCAAATGATAAAATCTACTTTAGAAGACAACTCTATTCAGTTGTTAATGTTTCTTCCAAAATCATCAAATGTCTTATACTCACTTGCTGATAAGCTAATAGGTGTTGCAAGAGTAGGCAAGAAAGAAGTATCTACCATATTTGAACCTAAAATCTTGAAAGAAAAATAAACATGGAAAAAATAGATTTTTCAGAGGAAATCAATAAAAAAATCGAAAATATTAAAGATGAAGTTCTTTCGGGTAAACTTAATTTATTAGAACTCGAATTAAAACCAATTTTTAGCGACATTAAAGATTCACTTAGCATCTTTAACATTGAAAATTATTCACAAAGTTACATAAATGCTTGCGAGCTACTAAACCGTAAATTTGAGGAATTAAGGAATTTACTAAGTTCTTTAGAGATCGAAAAAAAATTTATTGATTATTTGAACTCGAATCCTAAAGAAGAAGAAATAATTGAAATTTTTAATGGTTGCTGGAATTATCCTTTTGAATTAGAAGGATTATCTCTAAATTTCTTAGAATACGCTCAAAATCGTTTCTCAAAAGAGAAAGATATGGAATTGGCGATTGAACACTTAAATAAAGAGAGAAGTGACTACCAATTTTTATTGGAAATCCCAAAGCTCAAGTTCTCTGAAAAAGTTAATGCCTTTTTTAATCAAATCAGAGATAGACTACCATGTTATTTTGAAAATGTGTTTGAAAACGAGAAAGATCAACTAAAAATTTATGAACAATTCGTATATCTATTACACTTGCTACAATTAGGGAAAATCAAATATCAAAAAGAAACTAAAACATTATATGTGTGAGTTGTTTGAAAATATGAATGAAATATCAATTTTAATGCACTTGCTTAGTAGAAAGAGAAATTCCTACCAGATAGGATCGACCAAAAAAGAAATACTCGAGATTTTAAATGTAACCAACAAGAATAAGGCGAATTATTTCGAAAATTTAATTGTTGGGTTATCTAATTATCTCTTACCATTGGGACTTGAGGTAAAATTCAATTCGCTTAATTCGCACTGGTATATAAATTACGATAATGAGGTCACAGAATTGATTTCAGCTAACCCATTTGAGGGAAAACCTAGTTTAGGAGCAACCTTATTATGCGTACTGACTTCTTGTTTAAAAAATTCTGGAACTTCTTCAATCCAAGAAATTAAAAAATTAAGAAGGAAAAAAGTGATAATAGACGATTTAAAAGAGCTGGAAAAGGATGGTTATTTAGTAATAGATAAAACAACAAAGCTGGTTCAACTCACACCATTAATTGGATATAAATTAGATCTACATAAATTATTAGTAAATTTGTCTTTAAAATTAAAAGAATAGGAGAAATAGGAATTAATTCAATTTTAACGATTTGTTGTAATGTTTAATATCATTTCTGCTACATTGTTGTTAAATTCTTCGATTTCAGCAAAATTTTTTACTATCTCTCCACAAGTTAAAAAATATTCAATAATTGAAATTTTCCTTTGATTAAAGAATGTAGCAATTTTGCTTTTTATTTCTTCTAGCTTCTTATTCTTATCTCCTTTAATTAAATCGATTTTATTAATGCAAACATAAATCTTATCGGGGAAAAAGCGCACATCATTGAAAAATTCAAATTGTCGTTCTATTTCACGATCTAAAGAAAATACAGCAATTATTTGCGTAGCAATTCTGCTAATCGTAATAATGCCCATCTTC
>JBHLLM010000331.1:0-3822 GCA_048885575.1 Candidatus Hermodarchaeota archaeon | reverse complement strand
AATCTCTACCTTCCAAAATATTCGATTACCAGAAATATTTACAGTTCTGAAACTCAGAAATTAAATATTACTATTATAGATCAAAATGTGCCGTGGAACGATTATGAATACTCCCAACAAGTTCCTTTATATGTATATGATGCTTTAAATTCATTGATTTTAAGTCAAACAGTGTGGATTAATGGAACAACTGAATTATCTTTCAACCTTGAAAATCAACCCCGTAAAGTAACACTATTCTATAGCAATTATGTTTTGGTTCAAATAGCGGATGAATTTGATCTGGATCTAGATTCAATAGTACAAATAATAGATCCAAATAATCCTCAGGCTGTTCCGGGGTATAATTTGGTGATCTTTGTACTTTTAAGTATTTTTCTACTTGGTGTTTTTGTGTATAATTATAAAAAAGAGATTAAAATTATTAAAAAGAAGCTATTCTGAAAAAATTAAGAAAAAATTAGTCCCCCCTCTCGGATACTCATTGTTTCTTAAATGGAAAACATATTTGAGCCGAGGACCTCACGGTATCGGCTGACAATACTTCATAGGTATGAACCTTAGTATGTGATATTGATCTACAGCCGCGCGCTCTAACCAACTGAGCTAAGGGGGGTTATTAAATTATTTATATTTGTTAATTTATAAAATAATTTATTTTTTATGCTTTTTCTAATGCATCCACAAAATTGTACCAATTTATTATAATTAAAAAAAAGTAAATAAATACCAAGTGAAGAAAATCCAACTATTCATGATTATGCCGAACTCTGTGCGATAATACATATTAATACTGAATATTATTCGATGGATTTAAATAAGATCAATCCTATATATTCTAATGTAGATACAATATTTTTAGAATATTATTATAATAACATATTTGAATATAATTCAAATAAAATATCAATTGTATGAGGGGAAGGATTATAGTAAAATGTTTAGGATGTGGTCTAGAATATTCATTAGGTCGCAAAATTTATCATTCATGTGAAACTCATGAAATATGTCATGGAGTTATATGGGAAAAAGAGTGCATCTCTCATCCATGGAATTGCATCCCTATAGAAAAGTATAATGAAAAAGGAGAAGAAAGGAAAAATTATTTGAGTACAATTGAAAAGCTTATACAGGTAGCAAAAAGTTAGAATTTCACTCCATTTTTACTAATTTTACTACCTTAAACCAAAATATACAAATAAATTCAACGATTGTATAAAATTCTTTAATATCTAAAGGTTTATTTATAAAACAATTCGCATGAAGATTATATGCTTTTAGTAGATCTTCTTCATTACTCGATATAGTTAAAACTACTACTGGAATTCTTTTTAAGTTATCATCTTCTTTAATTACCTTTAGCACCTCTAGACCATTCTTCTTTGGTAAATTCAAATCTAAAAGGATTAAATCAGGAAGATGAGCCTTAGAATATTTAGTTGTTTTTTTTAGGAAATTTATTGCTTCAAAACCGTCTTTTACAACATCCAGATGATTTACAATTCCGCTTCTTTGAATGGCTTCCTTGGTAAGGCGAATATCAGCGGCATTATCTTCAACTATTAAAATTTTAAAACTTCTTTTACTACTCTTTTCCATAAGAACCTCTACTCTTTTCCTTTATTCCTTGGATTTTTTACAGGAATTGTAAAAAAGAAAGTAGATCCCTTACCAACATCAGATTCTACCCAGACTTGTCCACCAAATCTCTCAATTATTTTTTTACATATAGGTAATCCAATCCCTGTACCAGGATACTCCTCTTTAGTATGCAAACGATAAAAAATATCATATAACCGATCGAAATATTGTGAATCAATTCCGATTCCATTATCTTCTATCCAGAAAAGCCAGCCTATATTAATCTTTTTTACCCCAATGTGTACCCTAGGAGTTTCTTCTCTTCGGAATTTAATTGCATTACTTATAAAATTTTGAAATAATTGCAAAAATTGCGTCCTATCAACTTTTAATCTTGGAAGAAGATCATAGGTAATCACTGCTCCACTTTCTTTTATAGATTCAGATAAGTTGAATAATGCATCTTTAAGTATTTCCTCAAGGCTATTCCATTTGGGAGGTTTAGCATGTGTAGTAATTCTTGAGTATGCTAATAAGTCTTTTATAAGCGTATTCATTTTTTTTGCTCCATCGATAATAAAGTAAAGAAATTCTTTACCACCTTCATCTATCTCATCTCGATATTTCTCTTCAAGAAGTTGAGAAAAACTAATTATTGCTCTCAAAGGTTCCTGTAAATCATGAGATGCTACATAAGCGAATTGTTGCAGATCTGCGTTAGATCGCTTTAAATCTTTAATAACATTCTTCATTTCTAATTCTTTGTTTGAAATTTGTTCAGAAAGGTATACCACAACAATTCCAATAAAAATTAAAGATAATCCTCTAATAAAATCATTAAAAGTCTCTGCATTTAGATAATTCTGCCTATTAATAAGATGAACTATGATCAATATTGCCGCCAAAAATATTGGGATAACTAACCCTTTTTTTTTCCACCATAAACAAGCTAAGATTGAAGGAAAATATAATATGTGCGCTATAAGAAAACCAGTCTTAAGTATGAGTTCAAAATAGAAAATTAATAAGATTGAAATAATCACTAAAATTGATACTATAAAGATTTTAATTCTATACTTTAGAAATCCGAATCTCATTTTATATTAAAATATGTCTGATATTATTGTAAAAAATTCCGAGAAATAATACTTTTAAGAGTTATTAACCTATAAATATATATTTTATATGAATATTATTCAATTAAAAGATTTATTCATTATAAGTATTTAATATTTTAAAACTACTATTGGGTGAATTAAAGTGGAATCTACTAACATAGATATTTTGCTAATAGAAGATAATATGGCAGATATTCGTCTTATTGAAGAATTACTAAAAAAAACTTCAGATTTTTTTTATACCTTAGAATCATTTCAACGTCTTTCTGATGGTTTGAGTCGCCTAAAAAGTAAAAATTTTAATATTATTTTATTAGATTTGAAATTACCCGATAGTGATGTTGAATCTACTATTAATAATGTCTTAGATTTTACTTCTAAGGTTCCTATTATAGCGTTAACAGGTCTAGATGATGAACAAATTGCTTTAGATTCCCTTAAAAAAGGTTTTCAAGATTATTTAATTAAGGGAGAGTTAAATGAAAATATATTGAAAAAATCTATATTATATGGAATTGAGAGACACAAAATTGAATATAAAGCAGAAAAAGAAAGTAAAATTTACACTGAATTAGATAACAAAGATAAAATGATTCTTAATATCTTGCAAGAGAATTATAAAATTTCTTACAAAGAGATAAGCGATAAGGTAAATTTAGCTGCAAGTACTATCCATAACCGAGTGCAAAATATGTTAAATGAAGGAATTATAGAAAAAGTGGATACGATTGTAGATCCATTAAAGGTAGGTTATAATGCATTCGCTTTTATACATCTATCTGTTGATCCCTCAAAATTAAACAATATTGCCAAAAAATTAACAGAATTTGACGAGATTCAGCTGGTTACATCCTCATCGGGGGAACATAATCTTATTTTAAAACTTATCGCCATAAACGAAAAAAGCATTTGGAGATTTGTCAATGAAAATATCAAAAGTATTGATGGTATTAATCCCAATATCAAAGTTTTGAACTTTATAGATATTTTTAAAATGACTCATAAAATCCAATTTAATTTATGAAAATAAGAATAATTTTTAAATATTTTTAGGGAAATATTCCTCTTAATTCAATAGCTTTACTTAGCCTGGATATAGCAATCATATAAGCTGCAGTTCTTA
>JBHLLM010000330.1:1013-3823 GCA_048885575.1 Candidatus Hermodarchaeota archaeon | reverse complement strand
TATTCTAATCTTTTAAATACTAATAAAACTGTCCGTAGATATGTTTACGAAGCACATATTAACCAAGATCTATCAACACATAATACTAACAACGATAGATGGGTGGGGGAACGACTTTTCGCTACTATCCCTGTTCTTTCCAAAATGACGCTCTGGCCAAAATTTTTGAAAGCTATGAGTTTTTAGAAAAAATGATTAAAAATATTACTTTAATCTGTCTAATAACTCTTGAAAATACTGAATAATAGTATTAGAAAAAGTTATTTGGACCTCAATCCCATTTAATAGGGCTTTATCATCTGTTTCTGCTATTTCAGCTTTGAATTTTTGCAAATTATCTAAATGTTTAAGATTTACAGAAAGTATCTTTTGAAAAAATCCAATGGGGATACCTGATAAAGTATTCATTGTGTATTTATATCCAGACTTCCTTGTTCCTTTTCTAATTATTAAATTTTTGTCTTCCATTGATTTAAGAGCTCGATTAACAGATGTTAATGAAGTAGGAAAGTGACCTTCGCTCATTATCTCTGATAATCTATCTGAAATTTCTCTCTGTGATAACTCTTTATTTTCGATATTTAAAACACCCTCAATCCATCCATTAATAGGTGATAATCCATATTCCTCAATAGCAGTTCCTATTAATTCAATAAATTTTCTTCTCAAATTATTTCGTTTCATATGATTCTCTCCTTATAGAATTTATTTTCAATAATAAATTTTTTCATAATTCCGAATTTGCGGAATTCCAGTATATCGGAATATTTAAATATTTATTAGAATTTTAAAATATATTTCTAAAAATTAAAAAACACATCAAAGAAATTTGCTAAGAGGTGAATTTAATGGTAAAATATGAAGTTAAACCAAATTATGCAAATGAAAATGAGATTAATAAAGCCATAGGTAAAATACTTTGGGGTAAAGAAGGAAAAAAATATTCATTAATGCGCTTATTTCTTGCTTTAATTAAAAAAAGGAAAGGAGGAAAAAATAAAAATGAGTCTTAAAGAAAAGCTTATTCAATCTGTTATAGAATTAGATGAAAATGAAGTATATCCTATCTTGAAAGAATATATGAATGAAGTTAGAGATGCCAGTGAAATTATTAATTGTTTAAGAGAAGGTGTAGAAATAGTTGGAGAAAAATTCCAGAAGAAAGAATATTTTTTAACAGAACTGGTGATGGCGGGGGAAATTTTTGTGCAATCCATTAAACTTCTAGAACCAATTTTAAGGAAGAATTCACAAAAAGAAAAGTCAAAAGGAATAGTCGTAGTAGGTACTGTGAAAGGAGATGTTCATGATATTGGTAAAAATATTTTTATTACTCTTTTACAAGTTGAGGGTTATGATGTATATGATTTAGGTGTTGATATTCCTCCAGAGAATTTTATGAAAGCTATTAAGGAATTTAATGCTAATATTGTAGGATATTCTGGATTACTAACAATTGCATTAAATTCAATGAGAGAAACTACTCAGTTATTAGAGGATAATAACTTGAGAGACAAGGTGAAAATAATTATAGGGGGATTGCCAGTTGATGAAATGTGGATGAGGGAAGCAAGAGCCGATGCTTTTACCGATAACGCTTTTGAAGGTGTTAAAATCATAAATCAATGGATAAGGGAGGAGAATCAATGAGCCAAATAAAAGAAGAATCAATGACATCAGTCGAAAGAGTTTTAACTACACTTGATTTGAAAGAACCTGATAGAGTACCCGTCTGGCCAGTAATAGATTATCTACCTATAAATCATTACGATATAACCGCACAAGAATTCCTTGAGGATGGTAAGAAATCCCAGAAAGCAATTGAATGGATTTATAATAAATTAGGGGGTTTTGATATAGCTATTCCTGGTGGAGGTTTAATTATTCCTTTTATCAGCCCTTTACCGAGTTATTTTTCAAGTTTTTATCTTGATTGGAGACTACCCGGTCGAACATTAGATGTCAGTATGGCTCCTCAGTTAGTTGAAAGAAGTCTAAATAATCCATTAATCACAGAAAAAGATTATGAAAAGATTATCAAATCTGGATTCTTAAGATTACTCAATTTTAAAAGAGCCGGAATAAAAGACCTTTTTAAACTTACAAAATTTCTTAAAAATTTTAAGGAAAATACATTAAAATGGTGGAATTATTTCAAAGTTCCAACTTTTGCGGAAGGGGCAGGATTTACTCCATTTGAATTGCTGTCAGTTTTCAGAGGAGCGACTAATTTTATGAAGGATATCTATAGATTTCCTGATAAAATTAAAAACCTCAGTGATTTTTTAATAGATAATATGATTCTTATGGGGCATTACGGAATGGAACAAATAGAAGGTAAAACAATCTCAGTAGGAAGTGCACGAGCGAGCGCAGATTTTATATCTATTCCTCATTTTGAAGAATTATTTTGGCCATACTTTAAAAAGATGGTCTCTAAGTACATAAAAGATGGATTTATTGTACAAATTCATATGGATACAAACTGGACTGACCGACTACACTATTTTAAAGAATTACCTAAAGGAAAAATATATTTACATCTAGATGAAAGAACAGATATCTTTAAAGCAAAAGAGATTCTTGGAGATCATATCTGTATAGAAGGAAATCTCAAACCTTCGTTGTTTACTTTAGGCAATCCAGCTCGAATTGAACAAGAAACAAAGCAAATCATCGATAAATGAGTTATGACTTGTACTTAGCATATAATTATAATTTCAGACATATCATTTTAAACTCCTAGGAAAATTAAATCAAACAACATAAAGTTTTATTTTAAACGCGACTATCAATAGTAATTCTAAATT
>JBHLLM010000330.1:0-1003 GCA_048885575.1 Candidatus Hermodarchaeota archaeon | reverse complement strand
AATGTGCAGAAGGAGGAGGTTTAATAGTCGGGGCTGAAATACCCGATGATGCAAAACTGAAAAACATTAAAGCAATGATTGATACCTGTAAAACCCATGGATTATATAGGAAATAGCTAATCCCCTTCAGGATCTGCCAATTTAATTTTTTCAAGAATAATTGAAGAATATGTACTGTGTTTAAGTCAGGTACTCGTTATTGACATATAAAATACATTAAAAACGCTATAGATGGAACAAGAAATTCTATCCCGAACGATATCCATAAATTTGGATATAGTAAATAAAGTAGTAAGTTTAAAGTAGTTTATTTTTGAATTTCTCTGCTAAACCTTTTTGAAGCTTTTCTATTGCCTCTTTAATGTTATCAACAAAAAATTTAATGTCTTTTCCAAGATCTGGGTTAATATCTATTGCTCTCTCGAGGTTTTGAAGGGCAGAATGGTAATCTTTCTTGTCTAAATAGGTATATCCCATAAAAAGCCAAGCAGACGCATAATTCGAATCTATTTCTGTTGCTTTTTTATAAGACGCGATTGCATTATCAAATTGTTTTTCGTGTTTAAAAGCGTTAGCTAAATTGTAATGTGCTAAAGCATAATTTGGTTCGAATTCAATTGCTTTTTTATAAGAGTCTATTGCTCTTTCAAACTGATTCAATTTTTCGTAACTATATCCCATATGATTCCATGATTTAGCGAAATTTGAACTGAGATCAATTGATTTTTTAAAATAACTGATTGCGGTATTATAATCCTGTTTCTCGTTATTTGCAATACCGATGTGGTAATATGCGTCTATAAAGGTGTTATCTAAATCTATCGCTTTATTACAATCTTCGATTGCAATATCGTAATTGCGTTTGCCAATTTCTAATTGCGCTTTTTCAATCAATTTTAACTTATATTCATATTTAATAGCAATTAGGTTTTTAAATTCGGGACTTTTTATTGATTCGTTAATTGTAATAGCAGCTTCAAAGTTTTTAAAAGAATCTTCGAAA
>JBHLLM010000329.1:0-3828 GCA_048885575.1 Candidatus Hermodarchaeota archaeon | reverse complement strand
TGGCGGAGGATGTCGTGTAACTGCTGAATATATCACCGGTGACTTTTTTGGGTCTTTCCCATTTTGTTGGCATGAAAACGATCACGAACATGAAGTTGAAAATACAAGAAAAGAGGAAACTGAAATTATTGAATAAAGAATTGATTAATATTCATAAAAATCTAAAAAATGAGGTTATTATTAAAATGGAATGGCAACCGGAAGTTAAAAATATTTTTGAACAGGTCGTATTAGGAGTTCCCGAAATGGTAAGACCTGCTGTTAAACCCGCACTTCTAGAAGGTGCAGAGAAGAAGTGTAGGGAAAGAAATGGAAAATCGGTAGCTGAGATGGATCTTGTTGTCGCTTTATTTGAGGTTACACCCCCAACTTTTCAACCAACGATGATTGAAGACTTGAAAAAACTTGGTATAGATCATAATAGATATCTATCAAAAATTCAAGCAGATTTTAAATTAAATACCGATCTCAATCAACTGGTTAAAGATATTGTAAGAATCTCTGATTTTTCTGGTGTTGAAAGTAATGAAGAAGCAATCTGGAAGGGCATAAAAGCTTACGAAAAATTTTTTGCCGGAGCTCCTCTATCAATCAGAACTACAACAAAACCTCAAGAAAAAAGGGATGTAGCTGTAAGATATGTAGAACTTTTTATTCCTCATAAGCCAGATCCCTATACAACAGCGATCAATGAAGGTTTACTCACAAAGAATGAGCATGAAATTCACAATATGATTGTAGAAGCTATAGATTCTTTCGAAATAATGGGGTATGGAGTTGATATTGATTCAAAATATGGATTATCAAAGATTTGGCCCTTCATCGTTCCTGGATCAATTGATCCTATCTTCTCTATGAAATCAATGCCTAGCAGCATGAAAAAATATAAGGACTATTTTGAGAAACATGGTCTAATCGCATTTAGTCTTTTTGCGTTTGATTTTTTGCATAATACAACTAATATTTATTTCATGCTTAAACAACCTCCTAAATCCAATTACGAAAGTTGCGTTAGTCTTGTTGAAGATTTAGGGTTTGAACTCGCATCTAAAAAAGTTTTAGAACGCTGTCGCGAAGCAGCGCACCTTAATTTTACATTTAGTTGGGATTCCCAAAAAATTGAGCGTTTGTGTTTTGGGATAACGTGTGACGATGCTAAAAAGGTGCCAATGCATTTACATCCACTCATGAAAGAATTTATCGAAAAAACACCCCTTCAAAGCGAATCGAATAAGTTCATATGGGGAGTGACTTTCACAAACAACGGTATGTATTACAAAATAGAAAATGATTACAATGGTGCGATGGTTGATTTCCTACATATGGGATGCAAAGCTGGGCTTGATTCATATAATTGAGAAATCAGTTTACTATTAATAAAAAAAATTAGCAGAAATTATGAAAATGTATGATTCAAAAATTAACTAAAAAATATTATAAAAAATAGAGGTGAAAACGAAATTGAACACAAAAGAAGAATGGGAGGAGTATCTCGCAAATTTCATGAAGGCTTATAACGAACTGCCTGATTTAACTTCGATGTTAGAACCTATTGCTCCTTTGCTTTTTCAATACGAGATAACTGACAGAATTGAGATGAATTACTGGCAAAAAATTGAAAAAGATAAAATGAGTTGGGGAATGGGAGAATACTCTGGTCCGGAAGTGCCAAAAATAATTCATAGAACCGATTTTGAAACGATTAGAAAGGTTAACTCCGGAGAATCAGATCCAATCCAAGCGACCATGTCTGGTACATATGAAGTTGATGGTGATCCTTCCAAATTAATGGCATGTGCTCCATTATTACCACTCAATTCTAAAGCTCACGCAAAAGCTATGGAAAAATGATAATTAAAAAAAGGTGAGATCAATAAAGTTACATGTAGCTACAAATTGGGATTTGGACCTCATAGATAGCTTGGCTCAGTATCCAGTATCTGGATTATATGGTGTTTCTGATCACACAATTGTAGGAGGGGGGCGTCCCTCGTTTTTGTTACAACAAATCTCAGAAGAAGATATAGCGGAATATATAAAAAAGGTTCATGAAAACGATATGGAATTCTCTTATCTATTAAATGCACCATGTATGAACAATATGGAATACAATCCACACTATCATAAAGAGCTTATTAAGTATTTACAGTGGATTTGTGATATCGAAGCAGATAGCGTAACTGTAACTATCCCGTTTTTGATACAGCTCATAAAGGAACAATTTCCAAAACTGAAAATTAGAGTTTCTACAATATCACATGTAAATAGTGTTAACCGAGCAAAATTTTATGAATCTTTAGGAGCAGATGAGATCACACTTGATGTAATGATCAATCGTGATTTTAAAACATTAGAACAAATTCAAAAAGCTGTGAAATGTAAAATTATTTTACTTTTAACTGATGGGTGTCTATACCAATGTCCTTTTAGAAATTATCATTATAATACATTAGGGCATGCCTCACAAACATATCAACAATTTGACCGTAATTATATTGACACCTGTATTTTAAACTGTAGCATTATTAAATTCTCTGATCCAACAGAAGTCATTAAAGCTAGATGGGTTCGACCTGAAGATTTATCTCATTACGAAGCAATAGGAATAGATAATTTTAAAATAGCCGGTCGTCGAATGTCAACCCAATGGATTACTAGATCTGTAAAAGCATTCTCTTCGCGAAAGTACGAGGGAAATCTTGTAGATATAGTTCAAGGATTTTCTATGTCCTTTGGGGGTTTAGAACAAAAAGATCCTAATGTAAAATTGACTGCAGCAATTGGAAAAGAATCAAAGTCAAAGCTTATAATTGATAACTCCAAATTGGATGGATTTATCGACTTTTTCAAAAAGCAAGATTGCTTAGCGATGTGTAACGATTGCTCTTATTGCGAAGAATGGGCTAAAAAAGCAATTTTTTTAGATAAAGAAGAATCTCACAGATATATAGAGTCTATAAAACAATATATGGATGACATTTTGACCAGTCGCGAATTTGGGCTCGAATCAGCTAAACCAAAGGAATTAAGTAGATCAGGTGTCGAATGGAATCGCAAAACAGTCGAAATTTTTGATGATCTCATAAAATTATCCCCTCCTCAGTTTCTACAGATGGCAAGAATGGCAATTTCTTCGCTTGCAGAAGAGAAGGCACATAAAAGAGATTCAAAAATTGTCGAAAATCAAGATATAATTAGCGCATTCATAGAAGGGACTCCCGGTGCATTCCAAGCTGATATGAGGGAAGGTTTAAAAAAACATGGACTTTTAGATGAATAATTTTCTTTTTTCTTTTTTTATATTCAAACCTCTCTTGAATACTCATAAAAGATTACAATTATTGGACCCCCATTTCTTAATATATTTTGATAAAATTAGATCATGTGCAAATATTTTATATTTGACAAGGATATACTAATAATAATAAATACTTACAGATTTACATAAATTACAAATTAAAAGAAATCCAAGTTGAGATTATGTTTTGTCCAAATTGTGGGGAAAAATTAGAAGCTACTAACCAAAGGTTTTGTGCAAGCTGCGGAAGTGAAATCCAAACCACTCTCCCTCCCGAAGTTCCCGATATTCCTCAAGTACCCGTTGAAGAACCTCAAGTACCACCACCAGCACCCGTCTACGCCCCAAAGCCAATTAAAGCAGAAGGAATTGGGTCCCATTCAAAAATGTGTTTTAGTTTCTCCCTTGTAGCGATAGCTATCTTTATTACTGGTTCAGTCTTTGGAGCAGGTATTATAATCAGACTTATTATCCCAGTATATTTCTTTCCTTATTTACCTGGTGGTCCGGGGTTGTGGATTATAGCGTTT
>JBHLLM010000328.1:0-3854 GCA_048885575.1 Candidatus Hermodarchaeota archaeon | reverse complement strand
TTACCGATGTAGATTTAGAGGAATTGAAAAAAGAAAATGAATCACTTAAAAGAGACCTGGAACTTATGCAAAAATCTATCAGCACACGGGAAACAGAATCAGGGCAAGTTGATCTTAGTCAGCTTGAACTACAAATTACTAATCTCGAAAAAAAATTAAGAGAAAAAGATAGTGTAATAGCAGATTTAAAATTATCGGCAATTTCACCAACCGATATCTCGGGCAATCCTATGACAGAATTAGTTGAGACTTTGCAAGAAAATATAAATAAATTAAAAACAACGATAAACGAAAAAGATAAAAAAATATTAGAGTTAAATAGAAAAATCTCTCAAATGTAATAATATATTTTATAAAAATTTATTAAATACGCTCTTATTTTAATTATTTATAAGCAGATTTTATTTAATATCTCCTTAAATCTTAAATAAAGTTTTAAAATATAACGAATGAGTAAGTTTTTTCAATAATACGAGATTTAAAGAAGAAAACATGAGTATTCATGAGAAAATTACAACATCAATAGTTAATATCCTTTTTATCGGACACTTAGCAGTTGATAGTATTGTTAGGTTTAAGCAGAAAAGAAAACCAAGTTTGGGTGGAACTGTGACTTTTGGTTCTTTATCTCTGAAAAAATATGAAAAGGCGACAAATATTGGTATTATATCAAATTTAGGAACTCTAAACTTCGATAAATCTCTATTAAAGCGATTTGACGACAACCTAATCGATCTCCGGGGCGTTAAATTATTAGAGGTCGCTAATACAAAATTTTTACTCGAATATTCAAATCATTCCAGAAAATTAACGCTTAAATCTAGGAGCCCTAATCTTAAATTTGAGGATATTCCAGACTTCTATTTATCAAATCCGCCTGAGCTTATTGTACTAGCTCCATTATGTAACGAAATTTCTTATGAGTATGTTTCTAAAATATTAAAAGAATTTCCTAAGGCTTATATTGGAATAGATTTACAAGGATTTATCAGAAAAATTGATGAGCGTGGAAAAGTATTATATATCAGAGAAGAATCTATTATCGCAAATATACAAAAAATAATAAAGTTAATAGACAATAGGTTGATTCTTAAAGGCTCTGAAATTGAGATGAAAATATTATCAAATCAAGAAGATCTAAACAAAATAATGGAATGGTTCAGTGTGTTTGATAATGAAGCAATATATATTATGACACTGGGGGAAGCTGGTTCAATGATAACGAAACGAGGAGAAAATCTGATTAAAATCCCCGCTTTTAAACCGAAGAGAGTTGTAGATGAAACAGGACCCGGTGATGTTTATTTAGCTATATTTTTATATGAATTTATCAATTCTGATAGATCTTGGAAAAAAATTGAAGAAATAGGATATACAGCATCAGCAGCAGCATCTTTTTTAGTCGAAAAAAAAGGTCCCGAGGGATTTGAAACCAAAAAAAAGGTAATAAAAAGAGTTAGAAATAAAGATTATATCATTTAAATTACAGTAAAAATAATACCATGCATATTAACAGTCATTTTGCTGTAGGTGTGATATTGGCTTCAATGTTAAATTATATCTACAATCTAACTTTTTTAGAATTTGTTTTCATTGTAGTCTTTTCTTTTATATGTGATTTTGATGTACTTTTTACGAAATACGCAATCAATAACAATCATAGGATGCTTATTTCTCATTCGATAATTCCCCCTTTTCTTATTCTAATGTTCGGAATTATTTTTAATTGGTTCGTATTACTATTTAGTGGTGTAGCGTATTCGATTCATGTTGTTATTGATACTTTTGATTGGGGTACTAATTTTTTCTATTTTAACAAAAAATCTGTTGGGTTGAAACTATTAATATCAAAAGAGGAAATTGAAAATCTACCAGACTACTTATCAAAATATAAAAAAGCAGAATCTTTTTTCGATGCAAAATATTATAATAGCAAGGTAAGTTTAGTAATCGAAGCAGTTCTATTTATGCTAATGATAATATTTATTACTATTTTTGCTTTTGAATTCATTCTATTCTCTCTATTCTATTTTTTAGGCTTGTATTTCCATTTATCTAGACATTTCATACTAAAAAGATTCGAAGCGTAAAAATAAATTCTCTCGATTTAGAATTAAAAAGATTTAAGAGTAAATTAATCGTTTAACCTTATATTATCCTTTAAAATAACCTTAATAATTGGAAATGGAATTGAAATAATGTCTCAAGGAATGAAACCAAAAGTAGGAATAACTCTGGAGAAAGAAATGATATTCAAGTGCGAGCTTGGTGAAATGAAAGTAAAAGATTGTTACATTGATGATACACATAAAAATGAAGTAGATATGCTTGGTCCTAATCCTTCTAGGATGTTAGGATTAGCATTATTAGGGTGTTTAAGTGCAAGTTTCATCTTTTGTTTGAAAAAGAAAAACCTTACTTTAGATGATTTAAAGGCAGTTGCAGAATTAACAATAGCACGAAATGAAAAGGGATTTTGGAGAGTAATGAAAGTGGATGTAGATATTAATATTAAAGTTACTGATCCAGATACGCGTAAAAGAGCAGATCAATGTAGAAATATGTTCGAGCAGTATTGTGTGGTCACTCAAGCCGTAAGAGAAGGTATTGATGTTGAAGTAAATGTTAATTATTAAGTTTTTTGCTAATTTCCTTTATTAATTAAATATAATTATTTAATCTTTTATACCATCCTCTGTAATTGAAAATACCGCTTCCGCTTCCGCCAAATGTGGCGCATCGATTATTTTAGCTACTCTCTGTTCTCCTTTACCTTTCCTTAGATAAATTCTTATAGTAGCTCCATGAGCGACAATGTTACCTCCTGTAGCTACTGTAGGATTGCCATAGAATACATCAGGCTTCGAAGAAACTTGGTTAGTAAAAATTACTGCTAACTCATCAAAAACCTCTGTTAGTCGTAATAAATCGTGAATATGGCCATTAAGAACTTGTTGTCTATTTGCTAAAGTGCCTCTACCAACATATTCACTTCGAAAATGACCGATTATAGAATCAACGATAATTAATTTAATATTTTTTTCCTTAACTATTTTATTCGCTTCTTGAATTAATAATACTTGATGATCGCTATTATAAGCGCGCCCAACAATAATGTTTTGTAAGGTTTTGTTATAATCTAAATCTTTTGCTTCTGCCATTTGAATAATTCTCTCAGGCCTAAATGTTGCTTCAGTATCGATGTAAAGAGCATTACCTTCTAAGCCTCCTTCCTCATAAGGTAATTGAACATTAACACAGAGTTGATGGGCAATTTGAGTTTTACCCGTCCTATATTCTCCATAAAACTCAGTCACAGAACCTGGTTCAATACCCCCTGCTAGGATTTCATCCAAGGTCGAACTATTTGTTGTTAGTCGGTTCAGTTGTTTTCTTTTTTCCCAAATAATATCTGCACTTTTAAATCCCATATTTTCAATGTCTTGGGCGGCTTTAATTATTTTTTGTGCAGTTTTTTCTCCAATCCCTGCTTCATCCATTAATTTAGTTATAGGATAAATAGCAAGAGTTCGAATTGACACAATCCCCGCATCCTTCAATTTCTTTACAGTTGTATCTCCAACTCCGGGTAAATCCTTTAGATCATATACTACCTCAGTCTTTATCGAACCTTTATTATTACTTTCCTCTGAATCTTTATTTTTTTTTTCCATATTCATATCACTATTGTTATAATAAATAGAATTATGAATAGCTTATATGTAATTTCGATAGTTTATTATGCTTTTATATTTAAAAATAATTACAAAAAAATAAAAATTATAATTTTACTTCTTTTTCTTGATTTCTTTACCGCTTCGAGTAATAATTAACAGAATAATGAATAGTATTAC
>JBHLLM010000327.1:0-3857 GCA_048885575.1 Candidatus Hermodarchaeota archaeon | reverse complement strand
TTGTTCTGTAGAATTAGCTACTAAAAAAATATCGTAATTTAATGGAAAAAGCGTTTCTAATTGGTAATCGATTAAAGCCTTTCCTCGAAAATTAAAAATTCCTTTATCTGAACCGAACCGAGTGCTTTTTCCGCCAATTAATAAAGCAAAAGCAAGAGATTTATTTCTACAACTAATTTTTTACCAACTTTCTTAAAGCTTTATTTATACATTATTAAATCAATTATTAAAAATTATAAAATATTTATATTAATTGGTTAAATGATAGATTTTGAATTCTCTTTTTGCATTCTATAAACAATATTATGTTCAAATCCAAAAATTATCAAAGAAATGATAAAGCTCGGGAACATTGTGCTGTTTTTGGCATAGTATGTGATGATGTAACTTATTCAATTTCGAGATTATTATATCTTGGTTTAATATCTCAACAACATCGAGGTCAAGAATCAACAGGAATTTCCATTCTTAAAACTGGCGGATCAATTGTCACCTACAAGAAGAAGGGATTAGTATCAAAGGTTCTAAATGATAGAGTTTTATCAAATTTCTGGGGAAATGTTGGAATTGGTCACAACAGATATGCTACTACTGGTGCTCAAGAATTTGATTCCCTTGATTATATGCAACCGTATCACTTTAAAAATAATGAATTAGAATTTTCTCTAGAGTTTAATGGAACTATACCTAATTACGGAGAGTTAAAACAAAAACTAGAAGAAAAGGGAAGGATCTTTATTACTAATACGGATACTGAAGTTTTAGCTCAACTTATAGCGTCAATCGCATTAGATACTGAAGATTGGTCCGAGATTCTGAAAACCGCTAGCAAATCTCTAGACGGATCCTATTCTCTATTAATTCTCACATCTGAAGGAGATATATACGCAATAAGAGATCCATTAGGATTTAAACCTTTATGCATCGGAGAACTAAAATCTGAAGAACGAAATTACTACATTGTTTCTTCTGAATCATGTGGAATCGATGTTGTTGGTGGTAACCTTATTAGAGATGTAGAACCTGGAGAAATTCTTCATATAAGCCCTCGGAAAGAATTTCACTCAGAAATGGTTGTTAAAAGCGATAGGACTGCTCTTTGCCAATTTGAATTCGTCTATTTTGCTCGCCCTGATTCCATTATTGATGGTGTTTCGGTTGCTCAAACGAGGTTACAATTAGGAATAAATTTAGCCAGAAACGACCCTTTATTGAAAGATCTAAAGTTTAGAGAAAATGTAATCGTAGTTCCAGTGCCGGATTCTGGTAGAAGCGTTGCTCTTGGATACGCTCAAGAAGCGAGATTGCCCTATTTAGAAGGGTTGATGAAGAACCGATATGTATGGCGCACTTTCATTATGCCTGGACAAAAGAATCGAGAAGCTGCTGTAAAAGAAAAACTAAATCCAATTAAAAGTTTTGTCAATGGGAAAAATGTAATTCTATTAGATGATTCTATTGTAAGAGGAACGACAACTCAAAAGATAATTAACTTAATTAGAGAAGCTGGTGCGATATCTGTTAATGTAAGAATTAGTTGCCCTCCTGTAATAAGACCTTGTTATATGGGTATTGACTTTCCTACAACCTCAGAATTGATTGCAGGACGCTTTAAGAATCTTTATGGCGAGGAAAACTATATCGAAGAGATTAGAAAGAAAATTGGAGCTGATTCTCTAAGATATCAGACTATCGACGATCTTGTCAGTGCGATAGGGAAACGAAAAAATCAATTGTGTATGGCGTGTTTAACAGGGGAATATCCACTAAAATCAGTAAATAAAATAATAGAAATAGAAAAATCTATTTTATCGCATAGAAAATAATAATCTTATTCCTTGCCATCCCAACAGTATGTGCAAAGCTTATCTTTTGGTAATCCAATAGCTTTAATCAAATTTTCAAGGCGTTGGTATTTTAACGTAGTTAAATGCAGTTCTTCTCGTATAACATTTACCATTGCTTTATATTTTTTCGAATCTGGATTGGTGTAATCTACAGGATTTTGGAGATCTTCTCCAATTAGATCTTTAATAGCCCATCTTCCGGCTAAATCTAATTCAGAACGAGAACGAGAGAAATTTAAAAATTTACAACCATAAACTAATGGTGGACAAGCAGGTCTCATATGTACTTCTTTCGCTCCTGATTCAAACAGTCTCTCGACTTGTCTTCTTAGTTGAGTACCTCTTACAATTGAGTCTTCACAGAATAAAAGGCGTTTATTGTCGATGAGTTCTTTAATTGGGATGAGTTTCATCTTAGCGACTGTATCTCTAATTGATTGCTTCTGAGGCATGAAACTTCGAGGCCAAGTTGGTGTGTATTTAACAAAAGGTCGCGCGTAAGGAATTTTAGCTTCGTTTGCATATCCTAACCCATGGCCAGTTCCAGAATCTGGAATTCCTGCTACGAGATCAATTTCTAGATCATCTTCCTTCCGTAAATACGCACCGCATCTATACCGTACAGCTTCAACATTTATTCCCTCATAATTAGAAGCAGGAAAACCATAATAAACCCATAAAAATGAACAAATTTGTAATCTATCTCCTGGGGGAACTAATTGCTTTATCCCGGTATCATCAATGAAGATAATTTCACCAGGTCCCATGTATTTTATTATTTTATAACCTAGGTTAGGAAAAGCGCATGACTCCATCGCGACAGCGTAAGAGCCTGGTTTTTCCCCTATCACTAGAGGAGTTCTTCCAAATTTATCTCTAGCAGCATAAATTCCTTCGTCGGTAAGGATTAACATTGAACATGAACCATCAATTTTATTCTGGACATTTTTAATACCATCTTTAAAAGTATTACATTGGCTGATTATTGTAGCCACCATTTCAGTAGGATTAATTTCGCTTCCATGCATTTCTGAGAAATGAGTCCCATTTTGTAGAGCATCACTTGCGAGTTCTTCCAGATTATTTATTTTACCCACAGTTGAAATTGCATAAACGCCTAGGCGTGAACTAATTATTAATGGTTGATCTTCATAGTCGCTTATAACTCCAATCCCTTTATTACCATGCATTTTCTTAATATCTCTATCGAATTTGGAACGAAACTGGCTTGTAGTGATATCTTTAATAAATCGTTGGAACCCGCCAGCGTTTTTTATAGCCAAACCCCCTCGTTTAGTTCCCAAATGACTATGATAATCTGTACCGTAGAAAATATCTTCTACACAATCAGTGTTAGAAAAAACTCCAAATAATCCTCCCATTATTTAACTCAACTCTAATATATATCTTATCCCATTGGAATTTTTAAATTGAATTATTAATATGATAAGATTTGACGTTAAAGTCTTTTGTTTGAAAAAGAGCTTAGAAGAGTAAAAAAGTAGTTTAGGAAATTGCTCCAGGAATGTTTTCTCTTTCGAATCTTACCATTGATAAAGCTTTCTCTGGGCAAGTGTCAACACATAATCCACAGCCTACGTATTTATCTTGATTTATCTCTGATACTCTTCTGATTCAATCATATTGATTCCTTAAAGAAATCATGCTTTAGTATAAGTATAAGTATTAGATAACAAATAAAATTAATCGCTTGTTAAGAAATATGTTGAAACGCTGCGCCAATGACTTGACCTATGCTGATTCCTGCGTCTCCTGGGGGTATTTTATTATGCTCTAAAAAGATCAATCCACTATCATTAACAGATTTCTTAATAGCACTTGAAAATAATCGATTATAGGCTACACCTCCCGTTAAACCGATTTTCTTAATTTTGTTGAGATCTGCAATTAGAATCGCGATATCAGCAAAAGATTCAGCAAAAACCTTATGAAACTTAGCAGCGATATCATGTTTATTATTCTTAGGATTTTCAATAAGATCTAAAACTT
>JBHLLM010000326.1:0-3860 GCA_048885575.1 Candidatus Hermodarchaeota archaeon | reverse complement strand
TTAATTTGTCCATAATTCTCGATTCTATTATATCTCTCTTTCTTAGAGTAAAAATGTACAAAAATCTGAGAATTTTCGAGTTCTGGCATTTCCTCGATAAAATTCTTATCTCCGTATTTAATTGCTTCGAGAACGAGTGGTAAATGATTGCAAAATATCCTATCTCGTAAAGCGGCCCAGCCAAAAGTAAAACCCCCACTAACATGCAAATAGACATGTAGTTCGTAATAATTATTCGATTTTTTCCATTCGGCTAATACTTCATCTCTCATAAATCGTGTATAAAGACTTGAAATTTGTTCATAATCGTATTCTGCTCCGATCGTAAGAAAAAGCTCTCCAGTCGAATCAGAATGAGTTAATGTGTATTTGCGAGGCAGCTCTAGTTTAACTTTACCAACCGAATCCTTAAATTTTAGATGTAATTTTTCAGGATTTAAATCTGCCATTATTATGAAAAATTAAATCTAGCAAGAAGGATAAACCTGCGTCTTATGAATTATTAAAATGTGACTTAAAAATCTTTTTTTTGATAAATTTCAGATTTATTTCCGGGTTTTAGATACATTAAATCGATATTAGACGAATTAAATATAATTTATTAATAAGAGATGAAATTGTGTTTTATCCTATTTTTAATTTCTCTAAACTAAAAATATTCAATTATTTATTAGCTAAAGCCTTATTACACAATTTTTACCTTATTAATTATGTTAAAGATAAATTCTGAATATCAGAAACTAACTCCTCTTTGGATTGCCGTTTTTGTAGATATTCTTGGATTTAGTATTATTCTGCCATTTTTGCCTTTTTTCATTGCAGAATTTAATAGTTCACCGGTAATAATTGGATTTCTTTTGAGTTCGAATGCTATTTTTGGATTTTTCTTTGGACCGATCCTCGGTAAATTGAGCGATAATTACGGTCGGAAACCTGTAATGTTGATTTCTTTAGCAGGAACCTTAGTGGGTTTTATTATTTTGATACTTTCCAATAATATCTTACTTTTATTTATAGCTAGAATTGTAGATGGAGTTTTTAGTGGACAATTTCCGATAGCAAAAGCAATCATAGGTGATGTTGTGCCTCCAAAAGAGCGGCCAAAACAGATGACTAATATTGGTATAGCATTTGGTTTGGCCTTCTTAATAGGTCCTGCAATTGGGGGTTTATTATCACCTTTCGGGTTAATTTGGCCGGGTATTCTTGCAGCTATTCTTACGGGATTTTCCTTGGTTTATACTACTCTCTATTTAGAAGAGAGTTTACCTAAAAAAATGCTTTCAAAATGGGAAAGTGGCATAATAAAAGCTCCTGATTTAACAACTAAATCTGTTTCGATTTGGAAAAATAATAAAACTATAACACTCGTCATTCAGTATAGTTTTATTGCAATCACGGGCGGAATTCTTCAAACTACCTTTAGTATCTTTGCGGGTATACGACTTGGATTAAGTCCATTTTTAGTAGGAATTCTTTTGGCGCTTTTAGGTATATATCAAATTATTTTTAGGGTATTGATCTTCAATCGAATTAGAAAATTAATTGGAGACCCAATTACTGCGCTCTTAGGATTAGGAACTTACATTATTGCATATATTTTCTTCGGAATTGTAACTCAATTTTGGGAATTAGTAATTTTGTTGTTCTTTATTAGTTTTGCAGGTTCATTGTCTCAAGGAATCATAACTGGGTTTATAAGTCGTTCTGTAGATAATCAAAACCAAGGTAAAATAATGGGCATTACTACAGGAATAGACAATCTAACTCAAATAATAGGCCCAATTGTCGGAGGGATCTTACTTAGTTTTACTGGAAATATTCTATATGCGCTAGTTTTGACTTTATTAAGTGTTATATCTTTTCTTATTGGTTTTCGTGTATTAAAATTCGGTTATGACAATAGAGAAAAAGAGAGAACAACTGATAAACCTAAATTGCTAATCAAAGCTCCAGCTCAAAATTAACATCTTTAACCTTTATTTTTTTCCCAATAGGATCGTCCTCTCCAAGCTTCCTTAATATCGAAATTCATCAACTCTGGAGGATATGGATCGAAATATGACTGATGCTTTAAATAAACTTCATCGCTTCGAATAATCCAGGATTTAATTAACTCGTTTATGACAAATAAAGGTATCCATCCAGCCCTGTATTTCTCCAGTTCATCTAAAAAGAAAGCTTTTTCTTGACTGTTTAACACTTTTTTAAAGTATCCAAACGCATGCATCAATACATTAATGTGTGAGGTATACTCGGGGGGTTGTCTTAAAGATTGGTTTAAGACCTTTTCGTATTCCTCAACAACGGAATTAAAATCCATTCTTAAGGGATTTGCAACTATTCTTCCCATTTTTCTCATTAAATTCTGATTGTATGCCATGAATAATAGCTTGTTTCGGGAATGAAATTCAACCAGATTTTTATGAGACTCAGAATTCTTTATTGCTCGGAAGTACCTTAAAACGAACAGTTTAGTAAGCCAATGCTCTCTTATTCGAAGATTCGTTAACCGCCCCTCAGTTTCTATTGCTAGAGTAGGAAATATATCTAATACAGCTTTCCCAAATAATCCTGCTCCTTTTTCTATGACTGCAGAACCTGGTTTTTCATCGTAGTAGTATTTAGTCTCATATAGACCACATGAAGGTGATTTAAATTTCATAATAAAACCATCTATACCATTTAATGAAGTAAGGAATGTTTCTGCAAACTCTCCCATAATTTTGGTATATTCTCTCATTGTAGCGGGTTGAATTAACTTCAATCTTTCTGATTTTATGATTTTGATTGGCTCCCGTGGTACTCCCAGTCCTATCTCGACCTCAGCACAAACAGGAAGAAATTCTACATAGGGTTTTAAAACTTTTACAAAATTACTTTTTATAATATTTCCATTCCACCGACAATGATCAAATTCGATACATTTGCTTATTACCACTTTTGGTTTTAAAAATTCTTCCGTTATTATTACTCAACTCTTATTTAGTTTTTGTTGGTTTGATATTTAGCATTTTCTTAAGTTAATGAGAAATCTACGGCTGCACTTAAATGGATTTTCAAAGTATCATAAACGGGAACGCTTACATCTTGAGGCTTAATTAAGATTGGAAGTTCAGTGCATCCAAGAATTATCCCTTCCGCTCCATTTCTTATTAAATTTTCAATTATCTCTAAAAACTTTTTCTTAGTCGATTCAAGGAATTTTCCTTTCGCGAACTCGTGGTAAATTGCTTTATGAATGTAATTTCTTTCGACTTTATTAGGGGTTAAGGTATTAATTTCATACTTTTTGAATAGTCTTTCAGTATAAAAGATTCCTTCCATTGTAAATTTTGTGCCTAATAAGCCCACACATTTGATATTCATAGATTTTATAGCCTTAGCGGTCTCATCTACTACATTAATAAGAGGGATTAAAATTTCGGTTTCAATTTCAGCAGCAATCTTATGCATTGTGTTAGAACAGATGACTATTGCTTTACATCCTGCAGCTTCAAGTTTCTTGCATATGCTACTCATTACCTTGATTAGTCCATTCCAATCATTCTGGTTTTGCAATCGGAGAATTTCTTCAAAATTCACAGAATACAATAAAATCTCTGCTGAATACCACTCTCCTAACCTATTTTTTACCATTTCGTTAATGATACGATAATAGTCTATAGTATTCTCCCAACTCATCCCCCCAATTAAACCTATTAACTTCAAAATTAACAACTTGAATTTTTAATTAAAATCTATAAGAAAAAAAAAATTATAGGATTTAAATTATGCTGGTTGTAACACTCCTGCAAACACCAACCATGCTAAGAGAGTTTTCGACCACAAACTAAGAAGAATATATCCTCGTTCACCAT
>JBHLLM010000325.1:0-3869 GCA_048885575.1 Candidatus Hermodarchaeota archaeon | reverse complement strand
TTCGAAACAATTTTTCTTAAGAACAAACCAGAAAATGAAAGAGAAATCGACTATTTTGAGTATTTTATTCGAACTCTAACTCAAAGGGATGGTCGAACCGGTATAGGTGTCGTTAAAGGAAATTCACTAGATCCACACCAAATCGAAAAAAGTGTAGATACTAGCCTTCTTATATCTAAAAATAATTCAAGTTCTAAGTATTATTTTCCAGCAAATGCTCAATTTCCTCCAATGATAACTGCTGATCAGAAAATTTTAAATGATCCTCTAGCAATCAAGAAAGATTTAGCTGAAGAATTAATTGCAGAAGCCTCTCAACAAAAAGATGTGTCTACAACTTTTGGACGGTTTAGAATTCATAATTATAAAAGTTTCTTGAGAAATAGTAACGATTTGAATTTGGAAGCTATAAAAACTTTCTTTTTTATCGAGTTCGCTATGAAAGCGCAAGCAAATGATAAGTTATCAGAGTTTTGGGATGTTGGATATTATAAAGAAAAGGAACATTTAAATTTTAAAAAAAGAGTTTCTGATTGGGCTAGAAAAGCTAAAGATACATTAAAAGCTGACCTGCCTAATCCTGCGAGCAGTGCGATCGTTATCTTTCCACCCTCAGTATTAAAACATGCTATTACACCTGTAATTGGAGTCCACTGTATTGCCAAAGCACATGTTGAAAAGATATCTCGGTTTAATATTGGGGATAAAGTCGCAAGCGATACTCTTTCTTTAATAGATGATGGATTATTAGAAGGGGGTTTAAGTTCGAATTCGTGGGATTCGGAGGGAAATCCTCATCAAATAACGGAAATTATAAAGAACGGGGTTTTTCAGAATAGGTTGTACGATCAAAGATATGCAATTTTAGACAATGTAGAATCTACAGGAAACGCTAAAAGAGCTGAAAGTGGTACAGTACAGAATGCGATAAGTAATTTCAAAATCCTCCCCGGAGACATATCCTTTAATGAAATGATTTCAGATATCAAAGAGGGGTATTTCATCGAACAATTCTCTTGGTTAAATCCAGATGAGGTCTCGGGTAATTTTGGAGCCGAAATTAGGAATGGTTATTATATTAAAAACGGCGAGTTCCAAAATCCAATTAAACTAGGAAATGTTAGTGGAAATGTCCTTGAAATGATGAAAAATTGCGTGTATATCTCAAAAGAGCGTGAATTTACCGAAAATTCTCTCTATCCATATATGGCGTTTAAGAGTTTAAATATATCTTCTTAAAAACAAAAAAATATAATTTATATTATTAATAAATTAATAAATCTAGTAATTACCTCTCTTACTTATTAAATTCCTTTAAATAAAATAAAAAAAACTCGTAAATTAGAGTGCTTTATAAACCAATTCAGAAAGGTCAAAAACCTTGATTTTTTCGTCGTTTATATTTGTTTTAAATTGGTTTAAGCAAAAGGGACATGAGGATACAATAGCTTCTGCACCTGAATTGGTGGCTTCTTGAATGCGTTCGATAGCGGCGAGTTCTGACAATTCCTTAAACGCTGATCGAACTCCTCCACCAGAACCGCAACACCAAGCATTTTGTTTGTTCCTAACCATTTCAATCATCTCTATTCCAGGTAATTTCTTCAAAAGCTCTCGTGGAATTTCATACATACCCATGTGTCGCCCCAGATGACAAGGATCATGATATGTAATTTTCATATCTAAAGTATTACTAAATGTCAATTTCTCATTACTGCTTTCATTTAGAAGAAGTTCTGGCAAATGTACGATTTGTATTCCGTGATTGAGTTTGAATTTCTGGGGATATATCTCTTTCCACATTCTGTAGCATCCAGCACAAGAAGTGATGATTTTGTTAATACCTGCATTAAGGAATGTTTTTACATTGGTTTCAGCGATATTTTTTGCCTTATTCGATTGTCCCGTCATAAACACAGGAGAACCGCAACAACCCTCCTCTTTAAAGATTCTATACTTTAAATCTAATGAATTCAATATTTCAGTCGTTGCTATTGCTACACTCTGCTCACGATAACTGGAAGTACAACCAACAAAATATGCAATTTCGGCTTCAGGATCTTGAACAACGCTAGAAGGAACCCAATTTAATCGATTTTCATGAGGCTCCATATATGGATTAAATTTATTTAGAATATGTTCTGTGTAAAGAGAATGTTCTTTCATCGGACCAAATCCTTTGTTTACTGCTTCTTCTCTCATTGCCATGAGCCATTCTCCAGCAAAATTATGAATCTCAGGTATTTGGCATTGCTGTAAACATGCTTGGCAAACTGAGCAATGATAAAAAATTTTAGCTAAATTTTCTGTCCATTCAAGCTTTCCTGATAATAATCCCCACGTGAGGAGATTTTTCCCGCCAAGATAATAAGCTTCAAATTTACCATATTCACCTGAAGGGCAAACTCTTGACCAACCATCTTCTTGATACGCTGTTCTGCAAGTTCCGCATTTTCCACATTGATATAAAATATCTTTATAATAATCCAGGTCTTGATAATTTTTAAGGTCTTTTTGATTAGCTACTGTCTTTATTTTAGTAATCCCTTTGCCATTTATATACCTCTTGGAATTATCTATCATCTATTTATTCACCTTCAATCCCCTGCCCGGGATTCATTATAGAATTAGGATCCAATAACTTTTTAACCTTTTTGATTAACTGATGCATCGCTGGATTCATTTTATTATTATAGTAATTTACAGCCCATAAAGGAGGCTTATACATGATAGTACCGTCTAATTGCTGTACGGCATTGTGGATATCTTTGAGACAGTTACGTGCTTTATCAATATCTTCAGGATCATTCTTATTAAAATTTATATTCGTACGCGTGACACAGTAATGTCCTCCGAACATGAACCTACAGTAATATTGCGGTGGTCTTTCGTATTTAAGACAAATATCTCTTGAGAGTTGATAGTACTTGACGACATTTCTTGTTGAGTTATAACATCCAACCCATTCACCACCACCACCGCGAGCGAAATTCCAACAACCCCAAAATTGAACTGGTGCTTGTCCACCTGTAGAAGGTGTTAATTGTCCCATTATTCCGTGTATATTTTCTGGAAAACTATCTAATTGGTCTTTAAAATTTAGAGGGTCAATCTTGTATTCTTCACAAATATCTTTAATTGCTTCACAATGTGCTTCATGTTGCTTTTCTGTATAAGCTTGGGTCGATACTAACCCTATAAAATCAGGTAAACCAAGTTTAACAGGATCATTAGCCACATTATTCTGGTTAAGACACATAAGTGATTGAAGCCAACCTAGATTTATAAATAAGAGGTCTACAATACCGAGACCTGCCTTAGCTAACTTTAACATCATTGGTGTTCCTTGTTCTACAGTTTGGGCTATTGGAAGAAAATCCGCACGATAAGGTAATTTTGGCCACAATTTAATTGCCATTTTGGTTATTATCCCCGTTGTACCCTCAAATCCAATGAACATTCCCGTCAAATCGGGTAATGGTTGTCTACCGTACCAATAATCGGTTAGACTACAGGAACCAATTCGGACTAACTCTCCCGATCCTAACACAACTTCTAAACCATTTATGAATTCTGCTCCTGTTCCTCCAAGCATACCTAAATTAAACATTCCATAGCAGAGGCATGAGGGAATTACGCCCGTTCCTGGAGGAGACCAAGTAATCCCTGCTTGAAAATTTGGATGGTACTTATCAAGGTATCCCTTTAAATCCGCCCAGGTAATCCCACCTTCCACGACAGCATACATATCATCCTCGTTTACCTCAAGTACCTTGTTTAACCTTCTCATATCAATTACTATCCCACCCTTTCTAGGAGTCGCAATCGACCCAAAATTTATACCGGAAACCCAAGGTACAACAGGAATT
>JBHLLM010000324.1:0-3872 GCA_048885575.1 Candidatus Hermodarchaeota archaeon | reverse complement strand
TCGTTAGGAAAAAGGTTAAGATCACCTTCTTTTAAGCGACCGGTTCCAAGTTCGGTCCCGTTTAATACAGGATAAGAGATCCCTCCTATTTCAGCAGTCATGTTTATATCTTCAGGAGCATAGGTCTTATTGACTCTTTGAATTATTTTATATAGAAAGGGTTTACCTTGCGTAGCCGATTTCCAAGACCACCCTCCAAATCCCCACATATAATATGCAACATATAAATTTGGAAAGTTTGGGTTTTCATCGTTAAAAAACCAGTAGAAGTTTAAGTTATCAAAATCAGTAAAATCAATTCCGTTAATAACTAAATAATATTGTCCTGAAGAAAGAGGTATTCCCTCATCAAACATCTGGAGATGCCATCCTAATGTTCTTGATGCATTCAATGAAGTGCTTCCATAAACAACATCATTAGGTTCATTTTGACCTGAATCGTACCCATTAATTTGAACATAAATGGATTCTGTGTCAACATCGCTAGAAACAGCTCCAAAGATGTAGAACCCAAAAATTGTTGTAGGTTCCGAGATATTTAATTGTACTCCAAAAGCTTGAACAGCTGCTTTCAAAGTATCAAAATCAGTAGCATTAGTTTCAATATTCTTTATTTGGCGTTCCTGTTTAATATTTGAAAAGTTCAACGCGACATCTATAACATTACAATTTACTGAAGAGAGAGGTAGAGAAATAGAGCCATTATATTGAGAAGTGCCTATATTTTCAGCAAATTCAGTTAAATTGAATTTTGAATCAATATTTAAAGAGATTTCATTATTTTGTGCTAAAATAGTATTAGAGTTAAAAATTGAAACTAAAATGAAAATTGAGAATAGGCCAATTATATTACTATTTTTGATGATTTTTTTTCTATTTTGGTGAGGTAGAAAGGAATATTTTTCTAAAAATATACTAAATCACCCAAATTGAAATTAATTTACTCTGTTTATAATAGTAAAAAAATTCTTAATTAAGTCTTAGCATCCTCTTAAAAAGCATTAAAATATCAAATCGAAACAGCTTATTAAAAATTAGTGCTTTCTTTATCAGAAAGAAAGACTTTAATAATATACTTTGATATTTGTTTAACATTATTTATATTAAATTATGAAGAAAAGAATTGAATTCAATATTATCATGGGAAAACACATTTTAATTGATAATCCTACTGTCTCAAGTGTGGTATTTTATCCTAGAAAGACAGTAATTCCAAATGATTTAGGATCAGAAGTAGAAATTTTGAAGTTCTCTATTGATAATGATGTTATTATAGGCGGATTTTTTTTCGCGAATGATGCTAATTTGCCAACAATTTTATTATTTCATGGAAACGGAGAAGTTGCTTTAGATTATCGATTCATTGCTCCAATGTTTTATGCATGTGATGTAAATTTAGCTGTAGTCGATTTTAGAGGTTATGGATTTAGTTCTGGCACACCCTTTTATACTAGTTTAATCTCTGATGCGATACCTATCTTTACGGCTTTTAGTGAATGGATGAATAAGCGAAATTTCCTAAATTCTTTATTCATCCAGGGGAGGTCACTAGGGAGTATATGTGCTGCTGAAATTGGAGCACACAATCCATCTAACCTACGAGGAATAATATTTGAAAGCGGATTTGCTAGTACTTACAACATGATGGTAAATCTTTTTCGAGTGAGTAGTCCCTATTTAACCCCGGAATCGTTAAACGAGTATTCAAACGATACTAGAGTCAGGAAGTTTATTAAACCAACATTGATCATCCATGGCACGATGGATTGGATTATTCCTCATTCAGAAGCCGAATTGCTCTACAAAAATTTACCTACTAACATTGACAAAAAATTAATCTTAATTAAAGATGCGGGGCATAATAACATCCTCTCATTCGAAAAGGAATATTTTCGTCCACTATCAGACTTCATTAAACAAAATAAATAAAGAACTCCGTCCTCTATTAATAATTTATTAATTGTCGCATAAGTAAGATTTATATAATAAAGCAAATAGCATATTTGTAAGGAAATTCTAAATATAATAATTAATTGAAATAGAAAATACACTAAATTTTTGAAGAAAGTGAAATGAAATTATGAAAGAAGAAATCTCGAAACTATTGAAGTTAACCTTTTTAATCCATTTCTTTGTAGCGGTAATTTTTGGATTAGTTCTCTTAGTTATAGTTGAACTCTACAAAGACCTTGTTGGTTGGTTTTATCTAGACCCTGTTACAGCACGAGTTTTAGGAGCAACATTCTTAGGATTTGCTGCAGCTTCACTACTATCTTGGAGAGAGACTAAATGGGAAAGAGTAAAAATCGTCGTACAAATGGAAATTGTTTGGCTCATGCTGGGTACAGCTGTCCATTTTTTTGCTGCTTTTGTATTTCAAACTCCATTCATAATTTGGGTTCAAGCTGGAATATTAATATTTTTCTTGGTAGCTTTCATGTGGTTCTATTACGATCAAGAATGGGCTAAAAAGTAGTATAAATTCATAATTAAAATTTAAATAAATTACAAATTTTTTACTTTTTTTATTTTTAAGCGCCTTTTGAGCGCACACCAAATTTCAGAAGCAAAAAACTATAGTTTTAAAAAGAATTCAACCACATATAAGAATTAACATTAAAATTATTATAAAAATTGATGATGTGAACATTTATGTCAAATGAAATTGGTGATGTAAGGCATTCTAAGCTAAATATGGCCAGTTACGGCTTTGGAAACTTTATGAACGAATTTATTGCGATGGCGTTTGGTACTTACGCCTTCTATTTCTACGAAGTGGAACTCCATTTAAATGTAGTGCTTGTAGGCATTGGATTCTTCTTATATGCGATATACAATGCAATCAACGACCCAATTGTAGGTTTCTTAACAAATAGGCCTTTCAAGTTTACTAAGAGGTTTGGACGGCGTTTTCCATGGATTTTAATAGGTGGTGTACCGTTTATATTGAGTTATGTTCTTATATTTACGCCACCCTCTTTAAATGAATGGCTTCTTTTTGGATGGTTAATTTTTACCACATGTTTGTTTGACACCTTTGCTTCGATTTTCTGGGTCAATTTTTCATCGTTATTCCCTGATAAATTTCGTTCGGTGAAAGAACGAAGGAAAGCCACGGGATTACAAATACCAGTAGGTCTTGTAGGAGTAGCTCTTGGAGCTATCCTCCCTCCACTTTTTGTTGATTTTGGAGTTCCTTCAACATATATTCTTCAAGCAGGAATTGTCATTTTAGTCTCCTTAATTGCTTTAGGGGCAGCAATCCCTGGTGTAAGAGACGATCAGGATGCTGTTGATAAATATTTGGAATCGCATACTAAAAGAGAAAAAGGACCTCCCTTCTTTAAATCCTTAGGTACCGCTTTGAAGCAAAAAAGTTTTGTTGCTTTTATTGTATCCTATACCCTATATCGTACTTTAGTACAGTCCATGACGGCATCCGTTCCCTATGTTGTTGACAATTTATTAGGATTAGATGAAAAGGCTTCTATACCGATTTTTGCTGCCTTTCTCATAGGAGCATTGATCTCAACACCCATTTGGGTTTTAGCTGCCCACAAGACAAATAATAATAAATTGGTTATGCTTCTTTGCGGGTTATTAATGGGTATATTTACAATACCCTTGATATTCTTGGAGGATTTATTTTGGGTAGTAGTTGCTTTGCTGATTTGGGGCTTGTCAATTGGCGGCTACTGGGCTATGATCGCTCCAGTTTTAGCTGATGTAGTGGATGAGTCAGTAGTTAGGCTTAAAAAGCGACAAGAGGGGGTTTATGCAGGATTTCAACAATTTTTTGGGCGATTAGCAATCTTTTTCCAAGCCTTAAGTTTTACGCTCGCTCATGTTATTACTGGCTTTGATGCGAATCC
>JBHLLM010000323.1:0-3888 GCA_048885575.1 Candidatus Hermodarchaeota archaeon | reverse complement strand
ATATATGACCGAAAATCTTTTTGGATAACTAGTCTTCTTCCTACCAACCTTTTAGTTTTTCACATATCCTTTTTCTTTCCATCCATCTTTGGAAGTGTAGGTTGTAATCCAATTCCAGAGAGGTTTATTATACCTATAGGCATTACTTGGCTTATTCCGAATTTTTCATATTTTATAGCTCAAATAATCATTAGATTAATTTATATTTCAAAGAATAAAAAAAAAATTAAGCCAATATTTATGTTAATTAAGTGATTTTAAAGTTCCCAGTAAGAGTTTCAGAAGGATTTCCGGCAAATCCGGGTTGCAATCCCCCAACAAACGCAGCGACTATTCCTGGTTGTACAAACATTTCACCTTCCATATTCACAATAGAATAATCTTTTTTCTCTATTTCGAAGGATACGGTCTTTTTCTCATTTACGCCTAAAAACATTCTTTTAAAACCTCTCAATTCTCGTATGGGGAGTTTAAACGATTGAGAAGATTGACTGTGATACTAAAATCTCAACTCTTTCTTCTAAGGGCTTAGTATGATCTAAATAGAGTGTTTTTTTAGACATTATAAGTAAATTGTATAATCTATAATTTAAGAAACTTTTCTGCTACTTTCCTAGTTTTAGGACTTTTACTGGTTAATTGGGTTTCAACAAACTTTATTATTTCTTCCTTGTTTTCAATTTCATTAAAGTATTCATTGAAGGATTCAATAACCGAAGCCTTTATTAAATCTTTTCGGTCCGATTCGTGGTGCGTCTTATCTATATTCAACAATACATCTGTTATTCTTTTTCTCAAATCTGGCTTTCTCTTAGCAATTTTACCTAAATTTGCTGCTAAGTGCGCAGCTGTCATTACGCTTTTTGCATCAATTAGGGCGATTAAGATATCAAAAATATCATCTAGTTTATTTTTTATATCAATCCTTACAAGATTTGCAAGAATTTGAATTCCAATAACTTTGTGAAAGTTATTTTTACTCTTTATTAATTCAGCAAAGGAATCCCAGTGAGGATAGAGGACTTCAGGGTGATTCAGACTTACATTAAGTAAAACTTTATGGCTATTATACCTAATAGTATCATCTTTAACTTCAAGATTGCTTATCAAAGTTCCAATTATTTTAGGATCTTTAATTGCTATATCTACTAGGCTCTCAGGGTTGAAATCTTTCGAGTTGAGTTCTTCCATAATATGTCTCAAACTTTTGTTAAATTAGAATCGTTTTATTTTTTCAAAATATGCTTTAAAAGGGGTTCTTGGTTCAAAACTTATCCAATCTTTATTAGCTTGTATTTTTGAAAGTGAGCGTAATAAATCATAAGTTAACCATCTTGTTACTTGAGGATACCTGGGATTTTCCCACAATCCATATTTTCCTTGTTCAGCTTTAACAAACTCGATTAAATCAGAAATTCTAAGATCATCTTGGGTCGCACCTACTCTCTGGCAAAGATTTAAAACATGGGCAATATCAAATTTAGCCATAAATGTGATTTGTCCAATCGACTTTTCTAATCCAATAACTCGAGCGACTACAAAACCCAGATCGGTTCTTAATTTTAAATCTGTTCCAAGTATTAGATCAAGAGCACGCTTAGCTTCTTTGCTCTTACTTAATTTGGAGTGATACGCAAGACAACTTAAAACTGCTGTTGTGTTCGATCGACACCCCCATCGTGAATGTGCAAGTCGACGATACCCAGCAATTCCTCCGTAATTACCTGCCGATAAACCTACAGGCCACGCACCATCTCTTAAACGCTGTAGCATTAACCATTCGAATGCATTCTCGCTTCTTTTATCATTTGCGTATCCACACATCACTAAACCTAATAGGGGAATTGCGGTTTGGACAGGCATCATTTGATATCCGTATTCTTCGTCAGAAAGGTTCTTCTTACCTGGCATAGGCCACGAACCATCTTCTTGCTGTTTTGAAAAAAGATATTCTGCTCCTTTCTGCACTACTGAACAAGAAGAATCAAATCCTAAAAAACCTAATCTTTGTAGAGCCATTGATGTTATCTGAAGATTGCTACTAGAAGTTACCCTGGTTATGTCAAATGAATCCCATGATCCGTCCGGTTTTTGAAGATTAAATAAATTTTTGACAAGTGGATCAAATTCTCGTAGTTCCGATAACTCTTGAACTTCGTCTTCATTCTTAGAATAATCCAATAATGTAGTTAACACCAAATACCTTAAACAAGGTGAAGGATCAGTTAATAATAGTGGAATCCAAGTCACAGACTTCCCTCCATTACTTTTTTTAAATATGGTGCGGTTGGTGTATTTAATTGTGCGACTTTTTTGGGGGGACCTTTAGCAATAACTCGACCTCCTTCTGGACCTGCTCCAGGACCAAGTTCTATTAACCAATCGCACGACGCGAGTACATGAGGATGATGTTCAATAACAACTACGGTGTGCCCTTTATCAACTAATAGGTTTAATGTCTCAATTAAATTAGAAATATCTTCTAAATGCTGTCCAATTGTAGGTTCGTCTAAAATATAGAGTGTTTTTTTATTTGATTTTTTGGATAGTTCTTTTACAATTTTAAGTCTTTGGGCTTCACCTCCAGAGAGTGTGCGGGCTGGTTGAGATAATTGTAAGTAACCAAGTCCAACCTTCTTTGCATATTCTAATTTTGTAGCAATGCTTTCATTGTCCTTAAACAATTCATATGCCTCTTCTATAGTTAAATCGTTCACTTTGGGAAGCGAAACTCCTTTAAAGTATACTTGCCAAGCTTCAGCCTGATACCCAGAACCGTTACAAATTTCACAATGTTCGACAATATCAGGTAAAAAGTCCATATCTGTTTTGACATATCCGCGCCCATTACACACTGAGCATCTCGTTTTTAATTTCTTTTCATTTAATCCTAATATTTTTGCGTCTTCTGTCTCTGCAAACATTTTGATTATAGAGGATTCTATTCCTAAATGTCTCAAAGGGCTTCCAATTTTTACTTTAGATTGATCTATTAGGAGAGTTTGTGGTAAAGTGCCTTCGATCTTCTCATATTCTCCAGGATCGATGGGCTCTCGAGATACTGAGGTTGTATATGTCGCAGGAACTAAAGCTCTTCCTAAAGTATCAACTATTAGCGTGCTTTTTCCTGAACCTGAAATTCCACATAATCCTACTATTAATCCATGAGGAATTTCAACCAAGTCGCCTTTTAAGTTGTTCTCTTTAGCTCCATAAATCTTTAACCATTTACTTGATTTTCGAGGTTCTCTTGAAACTGAAAATTTCTTTTTTCCTACTAACCAGTCTGCTGTAACAGTTTTTGATTTCTTGATTTCTTCTGGCGTTCCTCGAGCTACAATTTCACCACCATTAATTCCCGCTCCAGGTCCCATATCAATAATGTAATCGGCAACTTCCATAAATAACGGATCATGTTCTATAGTAATAATTGTATTGCCCACATCTCGTAATTCTTTTAAAACTTCAAGTAATGTTTGTATCTCAGAAGGATGTAAGCCCCTCGACGGCTCATCTAATAAAACAGTTAACGATGATAAATCACTCCCTAATAATCCCGCTAAACGTACTCTTTGAGCTTCCCCAGCAGAAAGAGTTTCAGCAACGCGGTTTAATTTAATGTATCCTAATCCCGTTTTAATGAGGAATTCCAATCGGGTCAGAATTACTTTATAACTATTCTTTACGAAACTTGGGACATTATTTGGTATATTTGCTTCTTTTAATGTTTTATAGAGTTCTTTCAACGGAAGTTCGCATAATTGGGGTATATTATATCCATAAAGAGTTACAGCAAGATATTCAGGTCGTAATTTCATTCCATTACATTCATCACATACTTCCTTATCTGTATATGTACCTCCTACATCCCAATCCCTTAACCATTGT
>JBHLLM010000322.1:0-3892 GCA_048885575.1 Candidatus Hermodarchaeota archaeon | reverse complement strand
CTGTTCCTCGCCCTCTAGAAGTTTAATATTCTGCACTTCTTCTTTGTTAGAATCAGGTAATTCACCATCCTTAGGTTCCGTAACTGTTTTATTAGTTGATTCCCCTTTATCCTTTTCAATTGATTCTTCTTTCATTTTTTCTTTATCCTTCTTTTTTCGAGTCATTTTTGCAAACAATAAATATTCTGTAAAATTCTGTTAAGAAATGATCATATTTAATCTGAACAAATTGTAAATTTTAATGTGTTAGGGTAATTTTAGTAAATTAGAATAAAATAAAATTTTTATCATTTTTTGTGATTTATAGATCATTATAAGAAAAATTTAATTTTAAAGATAAATTATAATCATAATAGAATAGACTCAGAAAAAAATGAGCTTAATCGAATTGATTTAGTGATTATAAGTTATGAGCGAAGAAAGTAAACCAAAGAGAAAAGAAAAAATTATTGGAATCGATTTAGGGACATCAAATAGTGCATGTGCGGTTTTAAGTGGTACTGGCCAACCAGAAATTATTCCCGCTGCCGAAGGACGAACTTTAGGAGGTAAAGCATTTCCATCTTATGTAGCTTTTGATGAGAGTGGTAGAAAAATCGTCGGCGAGCCAGCTAGAAGACAAGCAGTTTCTAATCCTGACGGAACAGTTACAGCAATTAAGCGTAAAATGGGTTTATCGTATAAGGCAAAAATAAAAGTGGGATCAGAGTGGAAGGAATTCTCTCCAGAAGAGATCTCTGCGATGATCTTAAAGAAAATAAAAAACGACGCAAGTGCTTATCTAGGTGAAGAAGTTAAAAAGGCTGTTATTACAGTTCCAGCATACTTCAACGATGCCCAAAGAACTGCTACTAAAAACGCAGGAGAAATAGCTGGTCTTGAGGTAGTACGAATGATAAACGAACCAACGGCAGCTTGTCTAGCTTACGGTCTCGATAAGGATACAAAGAATAAGCTATTGAAGATTTGCGTTTTAGATTTAGGGGGTGGAACCTTCGATATCACTATTATGGAATATGGTGAAGGTGTAGTTGAAGTTCTATCTACTGCAGGAGATACTCAATTGGGTGGAACTGATATGGATAACGCAATTATAGATTGGGTAGTTGATAACTTTCAGAAGAAAGAGGGAATTGATCTTAAAGGAGATAGTAAAGCAATGATAAGAATTAAAGATGCTGCTGAGAAAGCAAAAATCGAATTATCTACCACTTTAAACACTCAGATTAACTTACCTTATATTACTCAAAAAGAGGGAAATCCAGTTCATATTGAAGTTGAATTGACAAGAGCAAAATTAGAACAATTAATTGAACCAACTTTAAGAAGATTGGATCCTATTATGAAGAGAGCTGTATCCGACGCTAAGATGCCTGCAAGTAGCGTAAACAAAATTATTCTGGTTGGTGGTCCAACAAGAATGCCTTCTGTCCAAAAAAGGTTTAAAGACTTCTTTGGTAAAGAACCAGAACACTCTGTTGACCCAATGGAATGTGTTGCTATTGGAGCATCAATTCAAGGGGGAATCATAGCTGGAGACGTCGATGATCTTCTTTTATTAGATGTCACACCTCTTTCCTTAGGAGTTGAAACTTTAGGAGGGGTTTTTACTAAACTTATAGAGAGAAATACAACAATACCTACAGAAAAACAACAAATTTTTAGTACTGCTGCGGATAATCAGCCTGCTGTTACGATAAATGTATTGCAAGGAGAAAGAGCAATGGCAAAAGATAATATACCTTTAGGTATGTTTCACCTCACAGGTATACCCCCAGCGCCCCGGGGAATTCCACAAATAGAAGTTAAGTTCTCAATTGATGCCGACGGTATTGTTCATGTGACCGCAAAAGATTTAGGAACAGGTAAAGAAACAGGTATTACAGTAACCGGCGCAAAAGGCCTAACACCTGAAGAAATCGAAGAAAAGGTAAGAAATGCAGAACAATTTGAAGAGGAAGACAAGAAAATTAAAGAATTAATCGAAGCTAAAAACAATGCAGACTCGATGATCTACCAAACTAGAAAATTGATGGAAGAAAATAAAGATAAAATTGAAGAAAATGAAAAAACTGCAATAGAAGCAGCTATCAAATCTCTTGAAGAAGACATTAAAACAGATGACATTCAAAGGATTAAATTAGGTGTTGAAAACTTGCAGAAGTCTATGTATAGTTTTTCTCAAAGAATTTATTCTCAACAAGCACAAGACCAAGTTTATCAGCAGGCAGCTCAACAAGCCCAACAAGCGGCGAGTGGTATGGGAGGTATACCTCCTGGAGGAATGGGAGGAGTTCCGCCTGGGGATATGGGAGGTGCTGGTGCTGGTGGAGCATCGTACAAAAAAGACAAAGATAAAAAAGAGAAGGACAAAAAACGAGTCGTGGATGTAGATTGGGAAGAATCTGACGAATAGGTACTTATTACTAAATGAAATATTCCCATTTTATTTCTTTTTCTTGTATTTATAGATCCTTTCAATTATTTTTTATAAATTTATATATCTCCTTATAGATAAGCTAATACCTAAAAAGATAAATTTCATAATTAATTCTAGTAAAAAGAGTCTAAGTTTAGTAGAGATCATAATGAGGCATCTAGATAATGAGTACCAATAAAAAACGAGATTACTACGAAGTGCTAGGAGTAGAAAAGAATGCGAGTGAGAATGATATTAAACTTGCTTACAGACGTTTAGCAAGAAAGCTCCACCCAGATCTTAATAAAACCGATCCTAAAGCAAAGGAAAAGTTTATTGAACTCCAAGAAGCTTATGAAGTGTTGAGCGACCCTAATAAAAGAAACAATTACGATAGATACGGTTTTAGCGGTGTTGATGTAGATATGAGTAGCTTTTTCAGAGGAGGAATCCCAGGTATCGATGAATTACTCCGATCTATTTTTGGAGGTGGTGGATCTTTCTTTGGAGGAGACGATTTTGGATTTGGTAGCATTTTTGGTTCTAGAGGTAGAACAAGATCAGCTCCACGTCGAGAAGTTGGACAAGACATTGAGGATTTTATTGAGATTTCGTTTGAAGAAGCGATGTTTGGTTCGAAAAAGGATGTAATTATTCAAAGATACACTCCATGCGACAGATGCGAGGGAACTGGAGCTGAAGATCCTTCAAGTATAAAAACATGCCCTCAATGTGAAGGTTCAGGGAGAGTTAGGAAAATGACTCAATCTGGGTTCGGTACCATAATTCGAGAATCTGAATGCTATAATTGTAATGCCACAGGTACGATTATTGAGAAGAAATGTCCAGTATGTAGTGGTAAGAAAGTAGTTGCAGAAACTAAAACTATTCATGTAAGTATTCCTCCTGGTGTTGAAAATGGTGTCCATTTGAAAGTTCAAGGAGCGGGTCATATCCCATCTAGCAGAGCGATTCCAGGAGATCTCTATTTAGGTATAAGAATTGAAGAAACTGAAAACTTTATTCGCCGCGGAAACGATCTTTTTACTCCAATCAACATCGATATCGTTACAGCAATTTTGGGGGGAGAAATTAATGTTCCAACTTTAGATTACAAAAATGAGAAAATATCTGAAAAGGAATTAAAAATACCTCCTGGAACTCAGCATGGAACAGAATTTAGAATTAAAAATCGTGGTGCCACATATCTTAGAGGAAAAGGAAAAGGAGATCAATATATCGTAGTTACAGTTGAAGTTCCAAAGAAGGTTTCTGAAGAACAGAGAAAATTATTAGAAAAATTCAGAAGTTTGAAGTAGCGATAATTACTCCTTATTAATCCTATTTTGATTGGCAAGCGTGAGCTCAATAGCTTTTACTTCAGCTCTGGATTTGATTCTTGTGCTATGTTGTAAATGTTCTAGAATTGTTTTTTCATTATAACCCATATGATAGAGTTGTTTAAAATTCTCT
>JBHLLM010000321.1:0-3903 GCA_048885575.1 Candidatus Hermodarchaeota archaeon | reverse complement strand
TCATTATGAATTTCTTCTCGTCCGATTCTTTTTAAAAATTCTACTTGAATTTTTACATGCTTAGCGGCTTTTGAATAATCATTTTCCTCTATAAATTGATTAGCTTGTTTAATAATCTGTGTATTAATTTCTTTAACGATGTCTAATTCATATTCTATGAAACTATTTAGAATATCTACTCCTTTTTTGAGGTTTTCTTTTATTTGATTTTTAATAAATTCTTTATTTTCGTCTTCTACTTTAGAGCTCAGTGTTGTTAATTTTTTCTTTAATGTTAAGGAATTCAAATTATTAATCAAATTTGTAGCATTACCAAAATCAAGATTATCTAAGAATTGCGTTATTAAGCTTTCTAGAAGAGAATCAATATCTGGTTTTTCCACATTGTATGTTTCTGATAAATTTTGTATCTCGTCGTAATATTGTTTAGCTTGGATTTGCTGGTTATCGTTAATTTGCATTTTTAAAAGACTAATTAATACTGTTATTAACTTATTAGCAAATAGTTCTAATTCTTCAAAAAGTCCTTCTTGCTGGTATACAGAGATCGCACGGTATAGTTGATCTCGAGCCGACACAAAATTCTCTTCCTTAATTAAATAGTCTGCAGTTGCAATAATCTTTGTTGCTAACTCACGAAGGAGAAGAAGAGACTGTTTGTGAGGCAAGTTATTAAGAATTTTGAAGGCGTTTTCAAGTCTACAGGCAGATATATAAGAGTTAATTGCTAGTTTAAAGGATTCATCCATTAAGTTGTTATCTTTAATCTCTAAAGCAGACCATTGAGCTGCGGCAAGATATTGTTTTGCTGCTTGAACAAATTTACGCTTATTAAATAATTTATTTCCTTCTAAAACCATACTTTCAGCGTATAATCTTTTAAAATTATCAGATTTTTTTGTATCCACATTTTGCAGAATTTGTGAAGCTTCCAAATACAAATTTACTTTTGAATAAAGGAAAGCAGCTTGTTCAGAAATTATGTAATATTCCTCTTTATTGAAGATATCGGCAATCATCGCAGCCTTTTTAATAGCTTGAGCTGAAAAAAGATAAAGTTCGGGTTTTTCTTCTTTAATAGCTTTTTTAAAGAAAATGTTTGCTAGTTGAATATAAATCGGAAATCTCATCCAAGCATTTTCTATATTCAATGGCGTATCTCCAGTTATCATCGCTAAACATAAACATTGTAAAGCTTGGTGAAATTCTCTAGGTTGAAGATTAACAAATGCTTCTATATCAAGATAATCTAACCATGTTTTTTCTAACAGTTCATTTATAGATATTGGTAATATTCCTTGTTGATCGTAATACATTAGAACAATTGGGACATTTCTTTTTATTGATCTAATATCGTGTAATATAGAATCGAAAATTTCAATCTCTTCCTTATTTAATGGATTTATGAAGTAGATAACGCCATCAATGGTTTTAAGCATTTCATCAAAATCAGAATTAGCATTCGTGATATCAGTTATGGCATTGACTTCTAAATCGCAAACATCCTCAAATGTGTTTACTTCTTTATACCATTCTAAATATGCTCCTTTGCTCTCTCCCTCTTCTCCGAAGGCTCTATGAGCATAAAAAGAAATTGATTCTCCATCTAACCCAAGTAATAAAATTTTGAAAATATAACGCATAAAATTTATGTAAATTAGTTATTTTATAATTCAAGCCTAATAATATAATAAAACATTATTTCATATTATATACTTTTTTCGTTTCAAATGGAGACTAAAAGAATTATAAAAAAGTTAAAAAATTTTCAAAATTTTCTTCTCTTAGATCAAGGAATATTATAAATAAATAAAGTATTTAAGAATCTTAATTTGCTGGGGATTTCTTTTGGATTATCTAGATAGAAATTATTATATTATAAAACAAAGAATGATTCAGCAAATGGAACAATCTCTTAAAAAAGGTCGAAAACTTATAGATACGGAACTAGATACAGGGATTTTAAATTTCATTGTAAGACCTATTGTTAAAGCGTTTTACGATTATTGGGCCATGCATGACGCAAGGAAGGGAACATTGAAGCAAATAGATGTAACACTTGATGCTGGTAGACAGTTATTATTAGATAGTAATTCTGAAGAAGGATTTAGTAATATTGTAGAAGACTACTTCCCAAAATATCTAAAAGGTGATCAAGTAACATATCAATGTAATAAACACCATAAAAACTACAAAAAACTAAAAGAAAATGCAAAGAACACATTTATTAATTATCTTGAAGAAGTGAGAACATTTCTTGCTGTTAAAGAAGAAGTAAGTGAATACGGGGAACTTGCTAAAATTGCTTTTAAAACTAAAGAAATAGCCACGAGTAATTTAGTGAAGCAATTAGAATTCACAGAAAGAGGAATCAGAATCATTGAAGAGGATCCAAGCATTCTATCTCTACCTGCTGGTAAAAAGATAATTATAAAAGCATTAAGAAAAGGATTCGAAGAGACAAAAAAGGAATTTTTAGAAGCTATAAACGAAACTTATGATTAATTATAGATAAATCATTGAATTAAGAGATACTAATGTAAAATAATTAAAAATTAAAAAAAGATAAAAAATCGATATAAACTAATCAATGGAGAATTATTCATGAGTCATATACTAAGAAACTATAAAATCGTTGAAGAAAAGATGATTTCACAAACAGATTTATCACTAAGTTTTGGTAGAGAGTTGATTGATACGGAGTTAGATGCTGGAGCGTTTAATTTTGTTGTAAAACCAATAGTAAAAACTTTTTATCAGCATTGGAGCGATAATAACGCTCGTGTTGGGACATTAAAACAAATTAAAATCGCGTTGAATTCAGCAAAAACTTTGGTAGAAAATGGAGAGATTACTAAAGAAAGATTTGATGAAGTAATAGATAAAAACTTCCCAGAGTATTTAGAAAATGACCAAACCGATAAACAATGTAAAAAGAATCATAAACTTTATAAAAAATTGAGGGAAATTACTAAAAAGTCATTTATTTCCCAAGTAGAAGAATGTATTCTATTTTTAAATATAAAAGAAGATGTAAAAAATTACGATGAATTGTCAAGAGCAACCTTCAAAACAAAAGAAAAAGCTTATGAAGCTCTTAAAAGGCAATTAGATTACAACGATGATGGAATCGCAATAGTGGAACAAGACGATAGCATACTAAATGTGCCCACCGGGAAAAATATAATAATTAGAGTGTTAAGAAAAGGTTTTGAACTCACAAAAGAAAAATTAATTGAAGAACTTGATTATATTTTTTGTTAATTAAGTTTAACTTTTTTTATCTGGCTTCATTTATATTTAAATGCAATTATTATGAGCATTAATTCTATAGATACAAAACCAAAAATTACAGTACGATTAATTTTTGTGAATCTTCTTGTTGTTGTTTTTATCATAATGAGTTACATATACATTTCTGATTCGTTTGGTTCAATTTCTACACCATTTATCGGTAATAATGAGTTTTCATTAGTATTTAGCGTGTCTTTATTAGTAATTACTTTTTTTGCAATATTAGCAGGTCCTATTCAAGCTTTAATAGCTGGATTTTTTAGCGAACTTTTATTTCAACTTGCGTTCTATAATAGCATTTTCTTAGATTGGTGCTTAATAGTCGCATTATATGGTATGGTAGCAGGGATTTGCAAATATAAGCCTTTAAAATATCAAAAGTTTAAGAATGTTCTCTATACTATTATCTTTTTAATTATTGATTCTGTCATTAGTATGTTTTTTATTATAGTGTTCCAATTTTCATTACATACTCCATCTCTACAATTTGAAATATTGGTTATTAATTTTGGTATTAAATTTTTCCTCGATACTCTTTTTTCGGTTATTATTATAGTACCTATACTTTTAATTATCTATGACAAAGCTTTAGCTTTGAAAGAACGCCAT
>JBHLLM010000320.1:0-3940 GCA_048885575.1 Candidatus Hermodarchaeota archaeon | reverse complement strand
TTCGCCTCTCATACCATGCACTACACCGAGATCTTTAAGAGTCATCCAATCAAGACTCTTGCGGTAAGTTTTTTGAACATCTAAACACCGTTTTAGATAATTTAAAGCTCGATCCAAATTACCGACGATTAAATAACAAACACTGCTAAATTGCAAAGATAAGGCAAGTTCCTTTTTATGATTGTATTTTTCTGATATTTTTAATCCCTGTTCTCCATATTGTAAGGCTTTATCTACATTTCGGTTTTTGTAGAGACATAATTGACTTTTGATTAATTTCAAATGAGCATCTTTTCTAGCAAATTCAGATTCTGGTAATAATATAAGCTCACTGAGTAATGCTTCACCTTTAGAAATCAAAACTAGAACCGAATCAAAATCTTTTAACATTGTTAAAGCCCAAGCTTTGGAAATATTGCTATCGACTAAGAAGCTCTTATTTCCTAATTCTTGACTCTTGCTGTAAGCTTGTTCAGCAAATTTTAGAGCATCATCATATGCTCCAAGCTCGGAATATATACTACTCTTGAGAAGATTACAAATAATAGAGTTTTCAGGAGCAATATCTTCTAATTGCTCGTACTTCTTTACTGTATCAAGAGCTTTAAAGTATAAACCTTCAATAAAAAGCTGGTTTGCGGATTCTAAATTCACTTTATTTAGATCAGTCATTGGAAGCTGATGAAAAAGAAGAAAATTATGCTTATAAGATTTTTTTTGGAAGAATTTTTGAAAGTATTTGTACGGACGAAACACATAAAATTTTTTTATTAAGAAAAATTATTATAAATACTTCTATGGCCCGGTTCGTATAGAATGGCTCTATTTTTATGCAGTCATGTAAAATGGTTAGTATTGGGGACTGTGAATCCCTAGAGGCGAGTTCAATTCTCGCATCGGGCCCTCTTATATATAAATAATTATTATTCTATTATAATAAGATTAAACTCAATCAGTGAAGAATCTAAATCATATAAAGAATTTTATCTTCATAAATCATTTATATAGATTAAAAATTTCAAATATTTATGGGGATTAGCATGAATAAAAAAGCTAAAATCACTTACTTAATTTTGTTTTCCTTCATTTTATATCCTACTTTTTATAATTCATCTATTAATGTGGTAGCCGAAGAGTATTTACCATTAATAGATACAAGACCAGGTTGGGATGTTTTGCCAATATATGAAATAGCTCACCCTCCAGGACCCATTTGCATTGGAGAACACAATGATACTTTTTATGGTGATAATCTGAATCATATTTTAATGAGAATGGATGAGTTTGGTATTCAGACTGAATATATTGCTACAGGTACTTTAACATTTGATGACATTGCTTACCAAACAAATCATAATCGTCTAATAGGTGTAACAGACCATGGATTTTATACTATTACTTCAAGTGGTATTACATGGTTGAATAACTATTCTTACGGTTCATTTTTAACCACTATTACTGTTGATCCAACTGATGATTCTTTTTATTGTGGTTCACTATTCGACAATACAGATATATTATATTTTGATGCTAATGGGATTTATATTTCAACTGTCGCTTCAAATATACATGGTTGCAGTGAAATTCTTTTAAACAATAACCAAAGTATTCTATATTATACAGAAACATATTTAGGATCTTTTTCCTCCTTGAATCTATCATCATCAGAAACTCAAGTAGTAAAAACAGGTATTGGACTTCCGGGAACACAAGAAGTTATTGGTATTGGAGTGGATGATCATGATGATTTATATTATATGACAGCAGATGGTAATAATAGAGGTTTCTATAAATATGTCAATGATTCATTTATATTTATAATGAATTCAAAAGCAGGAATGAGTAAAATTACATGGTCACCTAAGCTCAAATCATTCATTGCGGGTGGAAGCGCTGGTGCATGCCTTATTAGCTATAATCAAAATAAAACGGAAGCAGAATTACTAACGCCGATGGTAAATGCTAATACAATAATTGAAACTAATAATGGAACGATTCTATACGCAATAGAGGATGAAATATATCAAATAAATCAATCAGGTCCATTGTTATTTAGTACAGCACCGAGTAATTTTTCCATAATAAAATTGATTGTAAATGTTGAGAACAAAATTTTTGCGGCATTAGGAAATGACAGTGTTACCATTGTTGAAATCAATTACGATGGCTCCATTCAGAATTGGTTCGATAATGAAATTCAAGAATTTACTAAGTCGATTCATTATGATCAAAAATATGATGATATAATTCTTTTAACTGAGGATTCTATAAAAAATGAAACAATTGTTTATCGAATTCCAATTGAGGATCCGCTAGCTTATCATAAAATAACTACTTTTTATAATTCTACTAAAACTGCTGGCGTTACAGATGATCAAGGAAATATCTACATTTACGAAGGATATAATAATTCTTTATTCAGAATACCAGATGGCACATCTGATAAAGAATTACTCACTACCAGTTTTGTTAATTTCACTGATATATATGGACCAGATATTATAGTTATTCCACCTTTAGGTTATAGTACAGTTGAAAATGGAATACTTATAGGGAGAAATGATGATTTACATATTTGGTTACTAAATGAAAATCAAAGAACTATTTTTGCCATAAATAATCGTGGGATAGACAATTCAGCTATATTCCAGAATAATAAACAAGAAATAATTTGTACTCAATCTACCTTAATACTCAAAATGATTTACCAAAAACCCCAAAATCCAACGACATTAAGCATAGGTTCCTACTATATACTTCCAATGTTATTCTTCATCAGCGTTGTTGTTATTATCGAAAGGAGAAAATTAAATAGGTAATACGAAACTAAAAGGTTTTTTTATAATTTTTAAAATTAATATTTTATAAGTTCAATTTATTTAGATTAGGGAGATTTTTGTAAATTAGAAAATTAATATCTTTTAATATATTTTCAAGTACAATTTAGCGATAAAGCTTAGGTTTAAATTATGGTTGATCTAGATCCAGATAAACTTCGTGATATACCTGGGTGGAAAAATGCTCCGATTCATATATGCATGGACGCCGATTGTCGAGGACTGACTTTTTGTTGTAAACCAGGGTATTCTCTTACATTTGGTTATAAATGTAGAAGAGATGAAGCTTTAAAAGATATAGGATTGAGCCCAGAAGATTTTATGAAGATAAAAGATAAATTTTCAAGAGAAAATGAATGGGATTCTAATCTTGTTTGTTTTGGTTCAATTTCTTACTGTTGCATGCGACGAGGAGGATGCTCAAGAAGAGATCCTGCGTTAGAAATAAGATATCCCGATAAAACGAGAGAGGAATACATGAGAATTTACTTCAAGAAAAAAAAAGAGTTGGCTAAGAAAATACTTGAATTTGTTTATGCTAACGGCGGTAAGGAAAAGGTCGAACCCTATTTGGATCTATTTTAAAACGAAATTTAATAAATTGATTTCCTCTTATCGTTTAATTAATCTTCTGCGAGTAAAAAAATAAGAATGATAATTTCATTGACTCACGAACATGATCTTGATGGATTAGGGTCACAAGCAATCATACAGCGATATTTTAATTTAAGTTCTGAAGACCGTAATAAAGAGATAATTTATTATTTCGCAGATTATACTGATTTTGTAGAGAAAATTAATAAAATTTTGAGTAAAGAGCCAATTCCATCGCATTTAATTATCTCAGATATAGGTTTCAACGATTCTTTTAAAGAGACTTTCTCTTATTTTAAAGTAGCTGTAAAAAAAGGTTGTCAAATTTGTTGGTTTGATCATCACATAGTAGATGAATCAATAAAAAAAGAATTAAGCTCTCTAATTCATCTTTATATAAATGACACCGAAAAATGTGCTGCTCAAATCGTTAAAGACTACTATATAAAAAACGATCCTGTTGCATCTAAAATTGCTGAATTCGCAAGAGATACTGATTTCAGAACTAA
>JBHLLM010000319.1:0-3943 GCA_048885575.1 Candidatus Hermodarchaeota archaeon | reverse complement strand
ATACAAAATTTCGGATTGGTGGTTATAGGAAATAACTTTTCCGACTTCATGCGGCTTTATTTGGTGAAATTCTAAAATTTATTTTCTAATCGATCGATTATGTCATTTTGGATTGGTATTCCTAAATCAACAAAAGTAGCGTTATATCCTCCGACTTTCACAATTAAGTCTGCATAATTCTCGGGATGAATCTGTGCGTCCTTCAAAGTTTCGGTTGACACCACATTTGGTTGAATCTGCATCCCACCTTTAACAAAATATGTTTTTAACAAGTGATTAAATTTTTCTATATTTTCTTGAGTTTCTAAATTTTGGGGATGAATTCGTATATTAACGGCCACTCCATTCATAGCATTGTCATAATTTAATTTTGCGATTGAATTCAGTATTGCAGTGATTCCGTTCTTTTCAACTCTATTCACGGGAGATAAACTATTTGAGATGGGTCTTCCTGCTTTTCTACCATCAGCTGTAGATCGGGTCAACATCCCTTCCATTACGTGGATGCCCATTGAATAAGCTCCCGCATTATAACGTCCTCCTCTTAAAGGTTTACTCTTACCTACTTCTTGCGTAAACAAATCCCATAATTCATTAGCTAAAGAATCTATTTCATTAGCGTCGTTTCCCCACTTTTCGTAATTATTAATTAATTTTTGGCGAAAAATTTCATTCTCTTCAAAGTTTGAATTGAGAATCTTTATAAAATCTGGTAAAGTCATTAATTTTTCATCATATACGACTTTTTTAATGTTATACATAGAATCGACTAAAGTAGCAAATCCATAAGCTGTAATAGAAGAAAAGTTATATTTTGCACCACCACATACATAATCTTTTCCACTCTCCAAGCACCCATCAAGTGTAGCAGACACAAACGGATGCTGAAAATAATTCATAGTTTCTCTATCTCCTACTTCGGCAATTTTAATACATTTTTCAATGTTAAATTTGAGCTGACGAGTGAATGCATCGTAAAATTTATCGTACGTTGTAAAATCTTCCGGAAATCCAGTCTGTAACCCATCAATACTTTCAGAAAAGTTGCTGTATCCATTATTTAAGATTAGTTCTAGCACGCCGGGTAAATTCATAAACATTCGACCTGTAGCTGAAAAACTATGTCCTTGCCCTGTGGGTTCCACACATCCGATTATGACATAATCACGCGCATCGTCTAGGGAATAACCCGTATTGTGAAGAGCTGGTACAATAATTTCGTCATTATAAAACGCAATTCCCGAGGTATGTTTAAAAACTTTAATCGCTTCTTCGAAAAATTTTCTAGAAGATTTGTTGTGAACTCTTACGGAAAGATTTGTTGTAAGGACTTTTACATTCTTATAAGCTTCGAGAAAAAGGAACGATAATTCGTTTGTTGCGTCATTACTAAGCGAATCGACTCCTCCTATAGTTATAGTTTGTGTGTTCTGACCAAGAGCGTTGGCTACTAGAGTAAAGTCGTTTGGTAAAATCGTAACGTTCCAAGTTAACTTAAGGTTTAATTCTTCAATTAGTTCTAACGCTTCTTCTCTACTAATCTTACCATTTTCAAGATCTTGCACATAATAAGGCCAGAGAATCTGATCTAATCGACCTAAAGCTACAACGCTTCGCTGATAAATAATATTTATGATATTTTGAGTAAACCATATGAATTGGATTGCCTCGTAAAAAGTATCTGGAACCGATTTAGTAAATTTATTCATCATTTCTCCAATTATTATCAATTCCTTTTTCCGTTTCTCATCTTTTTCCATTTCTGCCATTTGATGAGAAAGATTTGAAAATCTATGTAAAAATTCTATAGCGGCCCCATAATAAATTTTAACAGCTTCGTAGAAATTGTTTTTCTCTTGAAAATTTTTGTCGTTTTTATCCAATTGGGATTGAAATGCTGTAACTTTTTCAATTATTCCTCTATATCCTAATTTTAACAGCTTTTTGTATCCAGCGCATAAATGACCTTCAGTTGGTCCAACTTGAACTGAAATGTTTGGAACTAAAGAAGCTATTTGATCCTCTCCCTTGATAAGGTTTTCTTTTAGTAATTGCTTATTGATCCGACCATCTATGAGTGACTTTCCTTTCCAAAAAGGAATAATTTCGAGTAGCTCCTCGATATCATGTTCTTCAATAAAAAAAGGTTGAACTTTTCTTCTTTGCAGTTTCTTATAAGTTGTTCTTTTCTCTAATATGTTATCGTAGCAATGTAGATCGAGGTTGACTTTTTCACCCAGATTTTTACTAGTTTCGTTTCCTACAAGTAGTTCGTCGTCTCTAATAAAAATGGTCATATTTTTCAGTGTATGTGCTATAGCCTTCGCTCTTTTAATTATTTCAGGATCATTAGGATATAGTGTATAAATTTCAGTGAAATACCTCATACGCTCAATGCACAGTTCGTATTTACTCGATAGCATATTATTTTTAAGATTAACTACCCGGCTGGAGGTTGCTTTAATAGTCATTTTTTTCTCTGAAATTTATAATTTTAACGAACTAGTAATGTAAATTATTAATCAACAATCTAATAAGTAGTTTAAAATTTTAAAAAATAAGTAGATTAGCTTAATCAATTTTTATTATCTAGTTGTTCGAAATGAAAGAATCATTGAATCCCTATACAATCTACCGGAAAATACTCCAAAACGAAATTACTAATATAGAGGGTATTGAATATCTCATTTCGATCATAGAAAAATCTGATAATACCAGCGCAAGATTACAAAGTTTAGAAATTCTTTACAAATTGAAAACTCATAATAATATTGTTTTTAAACTCTTAGAGGATTGTATTATTTCTGACGAAAATGAAGAGATTAGAATAATTTCAGCTCAAATCATATTAGAATCTTACTTACAAGATGGAAAAGAATGCTTGCAATGGGCTCTGTTAAACGATGAATCATCAGTATTTCTTAAATCTCTCGGAAGGATGTTAAATAATCCCAATATCGACCAATACGAGATTCTCTACGCAGTTTATCTCCAAAGACTAGAAAAAATTGGTGAAAAGTTTGAATTAGTTACCGAAGAAATTCCTTTTCTACTAGATTTAGAATTTAATCTTGACAATTACAAAAGCTTCAATTGGAGTTCAAATAGTAAGCTATTTTATGATGATGAAGTAATGTTTAGAATTCAAGACCAGCACATTCTAGAATTAAGTATCTCTCTGAGAAATCAAATTCCTTCTTCAATTATGTTGTTGAAGAATTTAAAAATCTTAGACCTTAGTTGTAATTATTTAACAGATTTACCAAATTCTCTAAACAAACTTACAAAGCTTGAATATCTAGATTTGAGTTGGAACGAGTTCAAAATCGTTCCAAAAGTCTTGAATGAGTTAAAATCGATTGAGAAGATTAATTTTCAAAATAATCTCGTCTTTAAATAACCTAATTAAAATATAGATAATAAAGATTTTTGAAATTATCTGACCAAAGAAACTTGGGAAAAGCATCTTTGTAGTTTGTTTAAGTTAATTAAAGAGACTTATAATTCTCAATTATTCTGAAGGTTTCAATTTCATTCACCCATTATTTAAAAATGCTATTTACTTATTAATGATATCATACTTGGATAACATAATAGAAATCTAATTGTTGGTAAGAATGAGCGATCAGGAAGGAAATAGGAATAATCCATATTCGTTTGATGATTATGTTTTCGTAAAAAGCAGCTTTAATTATTATCGAGATGATGAATTCTTCCAAGCATTAGTCAAAAAATATGTTCCCTTTAATGAATTCGAAAAAATCGATTCAGAATTGCGAGAACTTTCAGATGTAGTTTCATATCGATTTAAAACTCTTGCTGATGAAGCAACTAGGCTTGAAAATCGAGTAAAATGCACAGTTATTCAGCATTATGATGCGTATAACCATCGTATTGATAAAATAAAAAGATGCTCAGAAACAGAAACGTTAGAACGGGAAAT
>JBHLLM010000318.1:0-3946 GCA_048885575.1 Candidatus Hermodarchaeota archaeon | reverse complement strand
CGGATTTATTTGATCTTGGTTATGAAGCAGTTGGTGAATTGAGTTCAAAATTAGAGATTGTAGAAGATTGGTTTGATCCCAATAAAGAAGGAGTAATTTATTACCTAGATAAGAAACGCGTTAAAGGTGTTCTGTTATGGAACGTTTGGGATAAAGCTGACGATGCTCGTGAGATAATAGTGGAAAAAGGACCGTTTTCGTCCAAAAATTTGAAGGGTCGAATTCATTATTAAATAAGAATGATGTGACATAAATGGTACCTATAAAATTAGCAAAAGATATACACTGGATTGGGGCAAATGTTCATACAGAAGACTTATTTGAAGGTATATGGCCCATTCCTAATGGAGTTGCACTTAATGCATATGTAATTAAAGGAGAAAAGATTGCTATTGTTGAGTTGGTAAGAGAATGGGGAGGAGCAGCACTCACATTTATGGAAAATCTCAAGTTTCTTTCAATTGATCCCAAAGATATTGATTATATAATCTTAAACCATCTTGAACCTGATCATACTGGTTTCACCTATATGTTGCGAACTATAGCACCTAATGCAGAAATTGTAGCAACACAAAAAGGCACAGATTTAGTCGATGAATTTTACGGTGTAAAGGATAAAGTAATGAGCGTAAAAACCAATGATGAACTAGATTTAGGTAAGGGGAAAATCCTACAATTTTTTGAGATTCCTCACGTACATTGGCCCGAAACGATGGCTACATATGAAAAAGAATCAAGAATCTTGTTCGCGGGAGATGCTTTTGGAGCATTTGGGGTTCATAGAGGCAGTATTTTTGATGATGAGACTTCTGAAGCAGTGAAACCTTATTGGGAGAGTGAAATGCTACGTTACTACTCAAATATTATAGCTATGTTTTCCCCTAATGTATTGAATGCAATAAAATCATTATCTGATTTAAACATAAAGATAATCGCTCCCTCCCACGGTTTAGTATGGAGGAGTAGACCAGATGTAGTAATAAAGAAGTATCTGCGGTATGCTAATTATAATCAAGATTTTGCGGAACCCGAAATATGCGTCGTGTGGGGCAGTATGTATGGAAATACCGAAAAAATGTTAACTTCTGTTTTGAGAGGAATAACAAGTGAGGGAGTTTCAATGAATGTTCATCGCGTTCCACATGAAGACCCTTCCTTCATTTTAGCAAATGCATACAAGTCAGCCGGTTTAATTATTGGATGTCCAACGTACGAATATAGTATGTTTCCCCCGATGAAGAATTTCATGGAATTACTTCAAAAAAAACATATATATTATAAAAAAGTATTATATTTTGGTTCATTTGGATGGAGTGGTGGTGCTCAGAGAGATTTTGATAAATTATCAGAGAACATGAAATGGAATATTTTAGAACCAATTACATTTAAAGGACACCCTACTAATGATCAATTAGAAAAAGGCGAGTCCTTAGCAAGAGAACTTGCTCGCCAAGTAAAAGAAATTCCCTCTAAAATAAAGGAGGAAGATTATTAGCAAAAATAAATAATAATATTATTTACCTTATTTTTTTAAAAATTTTAGTGTTGTTCTAACTGCTAAAGTCAGTAATTTGACAGCATCTCCAAAAAAGCTTCCATACGCGTCATAATTTGTCCTGGTGCGTAGTTCCTTTCATCTACGCAATCTACATCTAAATGGATAAGAGGAATTCCGATTTTTTGAAGAGCATCTTTAAATAGTACTCTAGCACCTGCAGATTGACGGCATCCCCAATGGGCAGGGTTAATTGCGCCATCTATTTTATAGTCTTGGGCTAATTGTGTAATAACTTTGAGCCGTCTATCAGCTGGGCCAACAATAGGGTGAGTTATAATTCTTTGAGCAAGACTTCTAAGGGGATCATTTTCATCCATAGGTTCCCACCAAATATGATTGAGTTCGTCAATTACAACATTGGCGCCATATTTTTCTTCCAGAATTCTCAATAGATCTGTTTTAAATTGAATTCTGTTCTGAATCCACATTAATCGGTATTTTTCTTCTGGTAAACCGCTTATTTTATTTTCAACTTTAAATTTAAATTCGTCTCTGTATAATTTTGCGACATCAACGCTCTCTTTTGTTCCTTGTAGCAATACAATCATGATGAAGTTTTTTAGGTCGTTTGAATTTGCCGGGCTTGGGACATTTTTACAGAGATCATTGGCTTCTATCAGATATTCTCTTGCTTGATTATTGTATCTAATTGATTGTTTAAGTTTATCGTAATCTAATTTACGACCAGTTTCACTTTCAACATATTCTATCATCTGTTCGAATTGCTCAGTTAAATAATCTACTGATTTTGTAGTTACTTCTATTGGAATGTTTAAAATAAAGACTTCCTTATTAAATATTTCTCCAATGCGTTTTAATGCTTTTACACCACCATTACAAGGGATACTCGCCCCAATGAGAACATCTGGCTCTGGTAGGAGTCCATCCATGGCAGCACCGATTATTGTTCTATGATAAGAACAGCTATCAGTTGAATACCCTTTACTTTCTGAAAGATCAAGATACTTCCTTGACATCCCGGTTCCTGCAAGCATCGCTCCAAAAAATTCAACAAACATACCAGAAACGCTCATTGAACTGAGAATTTCATAAGGGACGAACACTGTAGTCCAACCAATTGACCATTTTTCGTCGAAGATTCGAGTTCCAATTCTTGCAATTTCGTAAACAAATTTTCTGCGGGCAGTCCTTTTTGAATTTAATTTATTTTTTAGACTTGTTTCTAACTGCGTAAAATATTCCTTTAACATTCCTTGAGCTGCTATTTTTTTCACCTTTTTTTTATTTTTTTAAAATTTCTGAAAATGCCTCAATTCTAGTCCTCAATTGATTAACATCTCCTAAAGTACCATCACTTTCAATGAATAAGACATTCAAACCCTTCTCAATCAATATCTTTTTCAAAGTGGGAACATCATATAGATATGTATCACAAAATTTTAAAGAATGGTGAATAATTCCATCCACCTTGAATTCTATTGCATTTTTATAAATTTTTTCTGCTCTCTCCTTAATTTGCATCATTCTAGCGCATGGTGTTCGGTTTAAATAAGCTTCACTTAAGGAAGATAATAAATCTTGAGAATCTTTTATAACAAGATCAAAAAATTTGCTACCAGTGCAAAGATCTTCGTAAACCACATTCAATCCGATCTCTTCTATAAATGATATAAAACCTAATTCATGTAAAGGACTACCGGATAAGAGAATTCTCGGGTTGTTATTTATGGTTCCTTTTATAGACTGCATTTTCATTTTTTCTAAAATGCCTTGGGTTTTATCATTCCAGATTTTTGGTTCCATTTTAAAGAAATCTGAAGTTAGATTCATTAAATCTGTACCTGTTATTAAGGGCGGATTTTGCATTCTTAAAGAGTTTAATTGTTTGAATCTTAATCGGGATTCGTTAAAAATTTCAATGGAATTCTTTATATCTTGATCTTTAATTACGATTGATGCGTGTTTTTCCAACGCAATTTTGAGCTTTATAAACTCCTCTTTAAGATAGCTAGCCCCTAACGACAAAGTTCCCATAGGAATATCTAAAATATGTATAAATTTCGAAGGAACATACCTTTTCCATACATCGTGAAGGCGCCGCATTGCATCGCAAGAATTAACGAAAACTACTCCCTCTAGAAAGTCATAACCTCCATCAATTGCAACATCGATTGTTGATTTAACAAATTGACAGAAGTTAGGATGAATATAAGAATCTGCATTTTGAGGAGGTTCAGAGTGACCAATGATGCGGTAAGGAAGGAATCCTCCCGAATAAATTAGTTCTAACGGAGTATAGCTGCACAACCACCCTATATGCTTTTTTTCATTTGTTATAATAAATTCAAACTCCTTGATAAATATTTTAACGTAAGCACGAAATCATTATCTTAAATGTATCCCAAATTTTAAATTTTCATTTCTATT
>JBHLLM010000317.1:0-3971 GCA_048885575.1 Candidatus Hermodarchaeota archaeon | reverse complement strand
TCTTCAAGTAAACCTTCGTTTAATAGAGATCCATTTGTTACTACATGAGTATATATATTTAAGTCTATAGAATGCCTAATTAATTCACCTAAATCTGACCGTAGCGTTGGTTCGCCCCCATAAATTGTTAGAAACCTACATCCTTGATTATATATTTGTGATATTATATTTTTCCATTGATTTATAGAAATATTCGGTTTTTTTGGATTATTTGATGTAGCACAATAATGGCAATTAAAGTTACAATCACGTGTAAAGAACACGCTAACAAAGACGGGGCCATTAATTATGTTAAAAATTCTTTTTAAATAACTAACGCCCAGATTTCTTAAAATTTGGTTTTTTTTGTTTACCATATTTATTTTAAGCTACTTTAATAGAAATTAAGATATGTTAATTTTACATTTATAATATTTAATATTTGTTGCGAAAAAACATTGATTGGTTCTATTCTAAAACCAGTATCAATTATTATTCCAATAAAGAACAGAGTTAATTATTTACCAAATTTGATTAAAAACTTAGCCAATTTAGACTATCCACAATATGAAATAATAATCGTTGACGATTATTCTACAGATAACTCGAAAGAGCTGTTGAAACAATATCCTGTCAAATCTATTTCACTTCAAAAATCAGTTGGATCTGCTAAAGCTAGAAATATTGGTATTAAAGAAGCAAAATACGATATAATCGCTCTTACCGATTCAGATTGTTTCGTTTCAAGAAATTGGTTAAAAAATTTAGTTCCCTTTTTGGATAGATATGATCTCGTTGGTGGAAAAGTAATCTTTCACGATGACATCGAAAATAAATTAAATCCATCTCTATCTGATGAAACGATTATAAATAAAGATTCTCCCGTTAATTTTATTAATACTAGTAATATGGTGTTTAATAAAGATTTATGGAATCAGACTGGGGGATTTTTGGATTATAGATTAGAGGATGTAGAATTTTCTTGGAGACTATTGAAGAGAGATTACAAATTAGGCTATTCCCCAAAAGGATTAGTCATTCATCATGGAATGAGAACTCCCTTTCAGAATATTAAGAAGTATTTCCAATATGGTAAATCATATTCTAAGATATCGTATATTCACAAAATGAATCTAAATAATAAATCAGAAAAAATTTTTGATAAAAAATCAATTTGGAATTACTTTAAACTTGTAATTCTTCTTGCTTGCTTATATGTAGCACTTTTTATTAGTTATCTTATAAATTTCAATGTAATTTTTTCAATTTCATTTTTAACTATTTCAGTCTTTCTTTTTGCATATCTAATTTCTCGAATTATTAAGCAAATAGATATTCTTTATAGATTATATAAATTGAGTATCTTATTTAGTATATTAATCTACTTTTTAATCTATATGCTAAAGTCTTAGTCTGAATTCGATTATTATCGTTATCCGCTTAATATCCGAAACGAGAACCTGTTGCTCTAGTAATTTTTAAAATATGGTTTAATTCCTGATTAGAAAAATTTGGAGTATAATATGTAGGCTTATGAAGATGTCTAACATAATATTTCTTTATTTTCTTGAAATTATCTAAAGGAAGTTCAGTATGCTCAAGTATTTTATCTATAGTTTCTGCAGGACTTTCACATAAATCTTCATGCCTGATAATGAGAGTTGATTCTTTGATCTTCTTATTTTCTTCAAGAAGATTCATTACATAATTATATATGGAGGACCAATAATAAGCCCAACCTTTTACATAGGTATTTTCATTTTTCCATAATCTACGAATTTTATAAATCAGTTCAGTATCCCCTGTATTTATGCATTTTTGATGATGACCGAACTCACTATGTCCAGTTAATTTATGCCAATCTATTAAAAGAGGGAACTCTTTCTCCATTTCTATAAATAATCTTGTTTGTTTGATTAAAGATGCGATCTGATTTATTGGATTGCGAATTATCAGCAAAAACTTAGCAGTTGGAAAAATTTTGTTTAAATATTCAAATCTGGTAATATTATAATTGTTTTTTGCCAAATAACGCGAACATCTTTGATTTATCAAGAGCTTTCGAATGTGATCCCGATAAAATTGCTCAAAATTAGGATTAGACATAGTCGCACTCATAATATTTGAAATTTCTTCATTATGAGTACTATTGAAAAAATCTTGCCAAAATATTTCTTCTACGGCTTCAGGACTTTCACGTGTGACAATTATTCCATCCTTATGGACACGTTCTCTAGGCTTAGTGAAAAATCTTGATTGGTCGATAATTCGACTAAATCTATGAGGGAAATATGGCATAGGCAAATGTCTGTACTTATGCGTAGCTAAAAAGGGGTGTTTACTTAACATTTCTAAAATAATAGTTGTTCCCGATCGCGCAAGACCAACGATGTAAATTGGCTTATCTATTGAAAGCTTGTTAATGTCACCATGTGATAATAGCGTTTCAATTCTTGCGAGAAAATATGAAAGTTTTTTAAACGAGGAAAAAAATTTAGTTAGAGCATACCCTGCATAACCCATATATGGGAAATCATTGCTATTTTGAGCTCTAGGTTGTTCTTTTATGTATTTCATTGAAATTGTCCATTTGATCAGTCAGTTTTGTGTTTTACTTAATTTATATAACAAAAAACCCTACTAATGTAAAAGCTACTATCATCAATATTGAATTAATAATTATTCCAATAATTCCCAAAACACTTCCTGCTTTCATTGCAGTATTTAAATATTCAGACTTTTTTGCTTTTAAATTGAATATTTTTGAAATGAAACCTAATAATGTTCCTACTACATTTAGTATGCCAAATGATACGATAAGAATTTGCCTTACGGATAATGGAAGGATAAATGGTTCTATTAAAAAACTAGATCCAAGATTAAAGGTCGTTACTGCTATTATAATGGAAACAATTCCAAATCCTAAGCTAGTTTTCGAAAGAGGGCGTGAACTAGGTATTTTTCCTGTTTTTTCTTGCAATTGATAAATTTCGCGTGCTTCTTGTGAAGTTGAATATTTTTGTGGTAATTCGGAACTTTTGGGAAAATCCGGGAGCTTTCTTCCACAATCTTGACAAAAACGTTGGTTAGGTATTTCTAATTGAGCCCCACAATTTGGACACGACATTATAATTTTTTGTAAAAATTTTAATGGAAATAACAAATTATATTAGTTTCTATATATTTACTATAATTTAAATAATTTTATTCAAAATTTTCTTAAATCTTATTTTAATTAACAGTACACTTCGATCCAACTTCTTGGTAATCATATTGAAAACCTACGATATATTATTCATTCATCCGCCTAGAACAATAAAAACTGATCAAGTTAATCGAGTGAAATCGGGTCGAACTTCATTTATTTTTATTCCAATGGGAGTATTTGCTATTGCTGATTTTCTTGAGAGAGAAGGTTTTGGTGTAAGGATAATCAATTATCCTTTAGAACAGTATTTAAACCCTAATTGGTCTTTAAAAGACTATCTTAAAACTATTGATTTTAAAATATGTGGAATAGATTTACATTGGATACACAATGCACACGGAGCTATTGAGATTGCTCGAATCGTAAAAGAAGTAAAACCTAATACCAAGATAATATTAGGAGGGTTTAGTGCGTCATATTTCCACACCCAAATTTTAAAATATTATGAAACAATTGATGGTATTATAAGAGGAGAGGGTGAAATTCCTTTTCTAAAGTATGCTCAAAGCATACATAAGAATCAGGATTTAGATTCTATACCCAATTTTTCATATCGGAACGCATCTAACCATGTCAGAATCAATCCTCTTTCCTACACAGCAAAAACTTTAGATAATTTAAACTTTACAAATATATCTTTACTAAAAAATGCAAAACGATATTTTGAATGTAGCAGAAAAATAATGGGAATCTCATTCAATCTTCCAATAGGGAGGGGTTGTCCATTTAACTGCCCCTTTTGTGGAGGAGGTCAAAGAGCCTTAAAAAGCTTAGCAGGTCGAAA
>JBHLLM010000316.1:0-3987 GCA_048885575.1 Candidatus Hermodarchaeota archaeon | reverse complement strand
TCCCATCCAGCATATAAACACAGAAGTTCCTTCTGTAGGATGCAAAATCCTGATTTTCGTCGTTATTATATAGATCCAATCCCTGATGACGCTAAACTTCCGTATCCAATAGAAAAACTTCCCTATGTAGATTATCAGAGCTAATATTTGAAAGTTATTTTCAAATTTTTAATTTTAAATTTCTTTATAAAATTTATTCAAAAAAGGATAAATTATCAAAAATATTCAGTTTCGTATTATTAAAAAGAGAAGGTATAAATGTCTTTTATCACAAAAAGTGGAGAAAAACCAGTATTTGGAATAATTGTTGGTAATAGAGATGTATTTCCTGATCATCTCGCTAAACAAGGAAGAATAGAAATTATAAGTGTTTTAAACGATTTGGGATATAAATATGTTGTTCTAGATGAAAATGACACCAAATTTGGAGTAGTAGAAACTTATTCAGATGCAAAAAAATGTGCAGAGCTTTTTAAGAAATATAAAGAAGATATTACAGGAATTTTAGTAATTTTACCAAATTTCGGAGACGAGAAGGGTATTGTAAACACTTTAAAATTATCAGGATTAGAAGTACCAATCCTGATTCACGCATCCTCAGACGAGATCGAGAAAATGGGGAGAAAATATAGAAGGGATGCATTTTGTGGCAAAATTTCCGTATGTAGCGTTTTGTACCAAAACGGTATACCATTTACTTTAACTGATACGCATACATGCTCTATTACATCTAAGCAACTTAAAGCTGATATTATCAAATTTGCTAGTGTATGTAAAATTGTAAAAAAGCTCAGAAATGTGAGGTTTGGTCAAATAGGGACCCGACCAAATGCTTTTGAGACTGTTAGATATAGCGAAAAGATTTTGGAATATCATGGAATAACCATAGAACCAATTGATTTATCTGAAATATTTGGAGAGATAAATAGATTACATGATGACGATCTAAAAGTAAAAGAAAAAATTGAATTCGTAAAAAATTATACCCCAACTACGACATTTCCAGAAGATGGATTACTAAAACTAGCAAAATTGGCCGTTGTTGTTGAAAAATGGGTTTTAGAAAATGAATTAGACGGATTTGCTTTCCAGTGTTGGCCCTCAATTCAAGACAATTTTGGAATCGTACCTTGCGCTATAATGAGCATGTTTAGCGAAGGGTTAGTTCCCGCTGCATGTGAAGTTGATATTTCAGGATTAATAGGGATGTATATTTTACAACTCGCAACAGACACGCCCTCAGCGATTTTGGATTGGAATAATAATTATGGAGATAATCCGAATAAAATGGTACTTTTTCATTGCAGTAATCTTCCAAAGTCGTTTTTTAAAGATACTAAAATGACAATTCACCCCATTATATCCGATCTTAAAGGAGGTGATCTTAGTTTTGGAGCTATTCAAGGTAGAATTAAAGCCGAACCATGTACGTTATTAAGGATTGAAACAGATGATCTCTATGGAGAAATTAAAGTACTTTTAGTTGAAGGTGAATATACAGAAGATCCATTAGAAACTTATGGAGGCTTCGGAGTAATTGAAATTCCTAATCTAGAAAACGTTTTAAAAGTACTCTGTAAAGAAGGATTTGCACATCATATTGCCGCATCGTTAAATAAAATCGCAGATGTTGTTAATGAAGCCCTTTCGAACTATTTAGGATGGAATTTAATATACCTAAAATAGATTCAATTATTTTCTTTTTATTTTTAAATCTTTTTCGAAGAAACCAGAATTTATAATTTTCTTTTTTGGTTCATCAAGATGAACAAGAAATTCAATAGAATTCCCTATTTTGTTTTTTTTATTGTTAATTAGTCTTTTCCGTGTCAAATAGATTGAATATTCAGACATATCACATCCTATCCATCTTCTATTTAACTTATCTGCAACTGTTAATGTAGTTCCAGAACCACAATAAAAATCTGCTATTAGATCTTCCTCGTTGCTTCCTATTTTAATTATTCTTTCAAGCAAGGCGTGGTGTTTTTGTGTAGGAAAGCCTGTATATTCTTTAGACGCTGGTTGCAAACATGGTATTTTCCAAACATCATCTATTTTTTTATCTGAAACAGTACGGTACACTACATGACCCTCTTCGTCCTTAACATTTTTCAACACCCCGTTTATCATCTCTCGTTTAAGTTGTTTAATTGGTTTTCTACGGGGGACTCTTTCTTCATTAAAAGTAAAATCTGACGACTTAGAATATATTAAGATATTATCGTGTGCTCGTGGGAGATTTTTTTTTCCAGCGGAATATTTATTGTAATAATACCAAACTATTTCATTTATAAATCGGTTTCTTCCAAAGATTTCATCTAAAATTAGTTTAACATAGTGGCTTGCATGCCAGTCTAGGTGAATAAAAAATAATCCTTGTTTTGATAAGAGTTTTTTAAAAATTACAATCCTTTCATATAACATTTGTAAATACGAGTCTAAATCCTTATTCCAACAATCATAATAAGCTATTGAATCATATTCAGTCTCTCCTTCTAAAATAGCTATATTGTAATTGGATCCCGAAAAAAAAGGAGGGTCGATGTAAATCAAATCAATTTTTTCTTCAAACTCATTTAGTAAGAAATATGAAACATTTAAATTATTACCCCAAAACAACATATTTTTCCAAATTTGATTACTTTCGATGTTAGTAGTTGGGGGGATCACTTCAATTGTCTCATAATATTCTTGAAATATGGTTTTTAATCTAGAAATGTTATTTAAGAGATCCTTCTTATTATCCCAGGTTAGCTTTACCATTATTGATCATTAAATTAAGATAAAAATTGATTAGAGGATTGATAAGTTAAAGACAGTTATCGTAAAAAACGTCATTGAAGTTAGGATACTTATTGTGATGGCAATATATATAATTAGATGAATGACATATATTTTTTTGTTTTTCTTTTCATCCAAGGATTTTGTAGAATAAAAAATCTTGTTCAAAATTGCAGCAGATAATCCTATTGTTAACATTAATAACGCGTTTCCTTCGTTAATTAAACTTTTATAAAACGCAGTTGCTACAAATAGAGATGAAGCACCTCCAGAAAGTAACCCTATTCCAAATACAATAATGTAATAAGCAATAAAGTTTAAGTCAAAAAAACTTAACATAATTGATAAAACTAGGCCAATCAAATAGGTTCCAGCAAAAATCAAAGCACTTGTAATTGATAGAGGATTTTTCATTTTTTCTAAAGTCAATTTAGTTTCCTTATTTCTTAGAATTAAAAATGAACCAATTAATCCTATAGTTGAAGTAATTAAAATAGGATACACAGCATAACCTAATAAAGCAGGGGTAATCAATAAAACAATAATCATTCTTATTAGCATAGTTTGAATAACAAGCCAGACTGATGATGAAGATGCACCAGCTTCGGCTAACTCAACGGTAGTGGCCTCACTGTGAGCAAACCCTCCTAAGAATGAGAGGTAATAAAGGTTTTTTTCATTTGTACTTTTTAATAAAAAATAACTGAAATATTTTACTGCTAAAATTACGATAAAAATTATTATGATTGATTTAACATTAATACCATAAATTTCAAAATTATCCGGAATTAGAATATAAAGTAAAACTACGATTGCTATAAACTCAACAGTTCCAGTCCATTCAATTTCCTTTAGTCTTCTGATTTTATTGAACTGTTTTTTTGTAGTAAGAATAATTAAAAATATTACTGAAATTGCAATCGCAAGATATTCGCTATAATAACACATAACACCAACAATCATCGCTAATATCATTGATAGAGTGGATGTGTATCCTGGATCTCCTTTTCGGAATAATCTATATACTAACCCAATCAGCAAAAAAAAAATCATTCCGGTAAAAAATATAACTATAACGATAAGTCCTTCAGATACAGGGAGAAATATATCATGTAGAATTATTAATGAAGTCGAAATCATTGAAAAAAAGATATGATCTCGAGCACCATATTGAGCTTCAACCCTAGTACGCTCTATCCCTAT
>JBHLLM010000315.1:0-4003 GCA_048885575.1 Candidatus Hermodarchaeota archaeon | reverse complement strand
AAAATAATAAAAATATCTAAATTTTTTATTTAATTTTTTATGTTAAGTTCTTGAATTTAGCGAGATAGATATTTTCTAAAGCTTAAATCTTATTAAAACCATGCAAGAATTGCAGATAGTTTTATATGTTTATATATTTTGAGTGATTCAAAAGTATCAAAAATTTAATTCTCAAATAGAAAATCGAGTGATCTGCGAGATGAAAAAAAATCTTAATTTAAAATCTGAAACTAAAGCTTCAAAACCGAAAGCTAAATTATATAAAAGGTTTCCATTTTATAGAGTGTTTATTTATGAATTTTCAACAATTCTGCATTATTTAATAGGAGGATTAGCATTAATTATAGGGTATGCATTTTTATGGTTAGGATACTTAATTGGTCTGATTTACATTATTTTTGCTTTTCTACAAATGTATATTCTTATGCCTTTAACTGTATGTCCAAATTGTGTATATTATAGAATGGAAGGCTCACGCTGTGTATCTGGTTTAAATAAAATCTCACGAAAAATAGCAAATGAAGGAAATCCGGGAGACTTCCCAAAAAGAGCAGAAAGTTTTTTTTGTTACAATAATATTTATATGGCTACTTTATTCTTTCCTATTGTAGCGTCAGTTCCTGCTTTAATCTTTAACTTCTCTCTATTTTTATTAACAGCATTTTTGCTCGTCTTGGGTTTACTAATCTTTCGTTTCTTTGTAATTTTTCCTAAAATAGCATGTTTACACTGTAACGCAAAATTTACATGCCCTATTGGTGAAAAGATAGGCGTTCGAGATAAGTAAAATGAAAAGAAATTATTTTGAACTTATAACTGAACCTACGAGAAAATTTTGAAAAATAAATAATAAAATTAATAAAATTTTTTTATTTCTAAAATTTTTACAAGTAGCTTTTTTTCCAAGCTGCATATCCTTTGGTCTCTTTTCCACGATAGATTGCTTTTTTACCGGTTTGTTTCTCATATACATTTTGAAGAGTTTCTTCATCTGCTCCTTTAAGTTCTTCTCTTTTTATTTCTTCTTCGACTTCCATTTCCTCTTCTATGCGTTTAACGCGTTTAAGTACGGCAAAGACTCCGTGATTCCAGAGTACAAACCCTATATAGACTAAGATCACTATTATAAATAGTGTTATTCCGATAAATAGTACCCACTCACCAGGATTAAAAGTAAGAACGAAAGCCCAAAATTGAGCTACTAATTGCCAGAAGAATGAAGGCAAAATAATAACAATTAGTGTAATAAGGAATACATAGACGCTTATCAATGTTACTGCTAATAATAGCCTAAGCGTTGTGTAATCCTCGTATTTTTTGGCCAATACTCTATCTTTGAATAGTCTTTGGCAAAGTTTCAATACTCCTCCTCTGAATAATACATAAAAAAGCACTAGTAAAAAAAGATGGAGCACTACAATTCCAATAATTATAAGTGTAACAGCACCAATTCCCCATCCTGCTATGATATCCCATCGACCCGTTTCAATAAGCCAACCGATAATTGTTAACCAAATACCTAGTATAGTAACAGCTGCGGCAATAATTATAGAGTAATAAATGGTTTTGGCAATGCGCAAATCCCAAGTACTATACTCGTCTAAAGGATCAGGTTCTCTTGTTGGCGCTCTTCGTGCTTTACGTGGCATTTTATTTTCCTCTAATTAATTTAGATTTTCCTATTTTTATTAATTATTATGGTATTTTAGTTTATTTGAATAATTTGCCTATTTAAATATTATGTGATTGATAAATTAGGCATATTTGTTTTTAGTACGATGTCTTCAAGGACGAATGACAGTATGGGCATCGACTAATCCCTGCTTCAATATCCTCACCACAATAGGGGCAGAATGTTTTTTCCTTTTCTCCTTCGTCCGTACGTTCTAAAGAAGCGACTTTTTCTACTTTTTCCTTCTTTTCCTTTGCCTTTCCTGCTTTTTTCAACACCCTTTCTCTTGGTGTTAAAGGTTCTTCTTCTTCTTTTGGTTTTTTGTAAGGTTCGCTTGAAAAGGTTACTTTTGTTCGACATATAGGACAATATTCTTTCTTCCTTCTTGCATAGATTATGGCAAAAACAATTGCTGCTGCACCTAAAGTAGCAATCGAAATCATAACCCAAATAACCTTCTGAAATGTTTCCATTGGATTCCTTATGGGTTTTTCAACTTCTTTATCACAAACTTTGCAGTAAGCATATCTTGTCATATTTTTCAACTTTTTATTTGAAACTAATTAAGTCTTATTATAGAAGGTTTTATTAAAAAAATTATCATTATTTCTCCACTTTTAATCTCTTATTCTTATAAATTTTTTACAAATAGTTCATTTTATTCGTTACTTACTCATATATATTCGATTATCATATGGAAAAGAACACTTTTTATATTGAGACGTACGGTTGTGTTTCTAACAAGTCCGATTCGTACATCATGTCCACAATCTTAACTAAAGCGGGGTATGCTCCGTCCAAAATTGGAGATGCAGAGTTTATTATAGTTAATACTTGTGCCGTGAAGCAACAAACCGAAAATAAAATTAAAACTCGTCTAAAAGAGCTGTATAGTATATATCATAAACAAAATGATAAATATTTTTTAATTGCAGGTTGCTTACCCCATATAGAGGATAATTATATTGAAGTTGTTAAACAAATTATACCTAATTTTTCAGCTATTATTGATTTAGATAATTTAGAAGAGATTCCACTAATTCTCCAAGATATTAAATCGGGAAAAAAAAATCTTGTAATTAAATCTAAGACTTCAATTGATAAATCAAAATTTTTAATAAATTATCCGAAAGGGAAAATCACCGGAATCATACCAATATCTGAAGGTTGTTTAGGATCTTGCACCTACTGCTGTGTTAAAAACGCTCGAGGTCGTTTAAACTGCTATAATCCTCATAATATTATCAAAAATGTAGAACATCAATTAAGGCAAGGAATAAAGCAAATTTATTTAACATCCCAAGATTGCAGCACATATGAGTACGAAAACATCAAACTTGTTGATTTAATTTCTGAAATTGTAGATTTCGATTATAAATTTTTTCTCAGAGTAGGAATGCTTAACCCAAGATTTTTAGTTGAACAGTTTGAACAGTTACTGTCAATATTCAAACTTAAAAAAGTCTATCAATTTCTGCATATCCCTATTCAATCGGGAAGCAATTCAGTTCTTAAACTGATGAATCGCAATTACAAGATTGAGGACATAACAGAAAAGCTGAAAATCCTTAGAAGAGAGTTCCCATTAATTACGATTTCAACTGATATAATATGCGGATTCCCTGGGGAGTCCGAAAAAGATTTTAATCAAACTTTGGATTTAATCAAGTGGTTAAAACCCGAAATACTTAACATTTCTAAGTTCACTCCCCGCCCAGGAACACTTGCTAAGAATATGGATCAGATTAATAGTAAAGTTATAAAAAAAAGATCTGCTATTCTTTCGGATTTATTCAGGGAATCCTTAGTTGATATTAATTCTAAATGGAAGGACTGGAATGGTAAAGTTTTAGTCTTACACAAAGGATCGAAAAAGAATCAAGCCTTTGGTCGAAATTTTGCATATAAAAACATATTTATTGAGAATTTTAAGGGAACCTATGGATTGTTTGTGAAAGCTCAAATTTACGAAGTGGACGGATTCAATTTATTCGCCAAGATTGTTTAATTACTTTAATTTTTCGTAAATTTAAAAATACCTGTATTCTTTTCTCTGTATTCCAATCTTCCGGAAAATCCAATTTCGCTAAAAATCTCTGTCAAATTCTTTTCGGAAATCCCATGAGGAACTGCTAAATATTCTATTACAAAGATTTTTCCATCTTTTTTTAAAGTGTGTACTAGACTCTTTAATAGCTCAAGCCTGTCCTCTTCAGGTATATGATGGATTACCCATGTAATAACAATTTTATCGAATGTATTAGATGCTATCCTCAACTTTCGTATGTCACCTAATATAAATTTCACATTTGTATAATTAGTCAATTTTTT
>JBHLLM010000314.1:0-4010 GCA_048885575.1 Candidatus Hermodarchaeota archaeon | reverse complement strand
TTTGAAATCCTTGATTCAACTTCAAAATACCGCGAAGCTGAAAAGGTAACCTCTCGCACAGGATAAACTGGATTATAATGATACCAGGTTGTAGCTCCTTTATCTACTTTTTCTTTTAAACTACCTGTTGCTGCTATTATCATACCATTTGGTGCTTCAATAAAAAGATTATAGTAAGCCATATCAAAATAAAAAGGATCGCCTGTAGTTAGATAGGGATCTGTATTCCAACCATCTTCAACATCATAAACGCAGGGAATCGGATAAAAACTTGTAAACTTGTAGATGCGGGACGAGGATCCATCACTCCCATGAGAATTTGCTCTGTCAAGCGTTTCACCCGGAAGGGTTGATCCATCTGGAATTGTTGCATTAAATTGAATTTTAAACTTTGCCCTTTTATGAGGTTCTAATATTTCTGATAGGTTTACCCACATAATTTGCGAATAGGGATATTCATTAAAAGGGAATGAAATGTTGGAGTTGTTTACATCAGTTACTTTGATGATTACAATTCTTCCTTGTCTTGTATAATAATCCATCCCGGAAAGATATATATGGAAAGGAATCCGTGTAAAATTCACATTATCGTTGTTATAGAAATCCACTGTTAAATTTCCTTTGACTAATGAGTTTGCTTCGTCCATAATCACAGATAAATTATAGTTTGAAAAATTTCCACTAATTTGGGCTAGCTTTGGGTTAAATTTGATGTCTTCAAATTTATCCTTTTCAGATTTTAAATTATTTTCTCTTAGGGACAATTTATAATTTCTAAATAGATTTGTGTTAATTGCACAATTAATGAAAATAATGATTGACAATAGCCCCAGAATTAAGATCGTATTTTTCTTCATCTTTGGTTTATCACCTATTATTACAATTTTTAAGTGATGTAAACTGATAAATGTTTTTGCGTATTTGCTTAAACTTAATAAAATTATTATTTTGACCATTATTATTTTCTTATATAAACTGTGCTATCGAGTGAAATGAAAAAGAAAAAAACGGCTGTTATTGGTGCTGGTTGGTTTGGTAGGGCACATATAAGAAATTTTTATGAGCTATCTGAGCTTGTTGGTATATGCGATACAAACGAAACCAAATTAAAACTATTAGCTGGACAATATGAAGGTGTTAACACCTATACCAATGTGGATGATTTAATGAAAAACGAGAGTATTGACGCGGTAAGCGTGGCAACACCTCCAAAGCACATCCCAATAATTGCTAAGAAATTCGCGCAAGCTGGGATAGATATTCTGATGGAAAAACCAATGGCTTTGAGGCTGGAAGACCTAATTTTCTTCAAAAAATTTGATAATATAAGAATAATGCCTGGTTTTATTGAGTTGTTTAATCCTGTTGTTGAAAAAATTCTAAGCCATCTTGAAGAAATCGGAGAGATCATCTCAATTGCTTCAAAGCGAGTAGGATTGTACCCTAAGAGAGATTGGGATATGGGTGTTATACTAGACTTATCTATTCACGATATTTATCTGCAGGAAAAGATTTTTGGAGATATTAAGATTAAAAACGCGTTTGGTGTTAAAAAGTGTTTTAAAGACTCTATCCACGCCGATGCGGCATTCATTATATTAGATTTTGGTACTGCTATAGGTCAGATCGAATCAAATTGGCTTACACCCTCAAAATTTAGAAGAATGTATGTAAATGGGGAATTTGGGGGAATTTCTGCTGACTTTATTACCCAACAGATAAATATTCGGACTGGAATTGATTTACAAGGCGAAAATCCGATTACAAAAGATACTACTTTTTCACCTTTAAGAGAGGACGAGCCTTTAAAAAGAGAAATTAATAATTTTCTCTATGATAAAGAACAAAAAGTTACCCTTGAAGATGGCATAAGAGCATTAGATATTGCTCTTAAAATAGTAAATTCTTAATTCTATATTATATTTAAAATGATGAGGCTCTAGTGATGGATGAAGAGAATAATGATAGTGAAAAGCACGAATTAGAGAAGTTACGATTGAAAAAAATGAAAGCTCTTATGGAAGCTCAAAAAAGACAACAAATGACACAAGATAGAGTTATTTCGATTAATGATAAAATTATTTATGTGCTTAGAGCCGTTTTAACCCCAGATGCTTTTTCTTATTTTGAAAGATTAAGATCGAACGAGCCAATGGTATATCAAGCAATTTATAACGAGTTAGTGAGCCCTGATGTTATAACAAATATAGATTACCTAATTACTATTATTAATCGACAAGGTGGAGTACCAAGAAAGATTCGGTTAGACGCAATTATTTATTTAGAACGTAAAGTTAAAGGAATAAAGGGTAAGATCCAAGTTAAGAAAGGTAACGGTGAAATGATGGATTTAGGATCTTTCTTAACTAAATAGATTATACTAATCCTTGATAATTAAAAAATTATTGTTCTCTGGCTGAAATTATAGCTATTACTTCCCATTCTCCGTTGGTAAATCGATTTGCGTCAATATTAGAAAATTGAAAAGCAAAGGGTCTTCCAAAGATTTGCTGAATCATAGGACCAAATGAACTCACTGCAAAAATTAATATCCTTTTTAAAATGCTCTCTACTTTTGCATCAATTTTCACATTCTTCATAATTTCTTGAATAACTTCAATTTCTGCTAAATTATAATGGTAACTGTAAACAAGTTTAAAATCTACAGGAGTAGGAGCTTCAGGATACGTTAAGTTTAATCCTTTTTTTCTAAAGGGAAAAAGTGTGTTAAGGTAAAACATGAAGATTTCTTCGTAGTGATCTCTGAGTAAATAGGAAATTCGAGAACCTTCTTTATATTTTGGCCAATAAGATTCCATTAGTTCTAATAGCCGGGGATAATTTTTGTATTTGTTTTCGCTTTCCTTTTGCAAATAATTTAGTAGTTTATTTTTTAATGGCTTAAATTCGTTGTCTTTTGCTACCCTTTCTACGAATTTCCTAAATCTTTGGCTCATTTTTTAAAGTAGATGAATAATTTACTTAGTACAATTCACTAATATGTATATTTTTTTATATGATACTCCGATAATATATTTTTCTGTATCCTAAGGGTTATTCGTATAAAGCTTTTAATTAAATAATTTATAAAATATCCTTAGAAGAAATAAATATTGGTTTTAATTCTAATTAATATCATGCTAGACAAGGTCGTTTTGATATATACTGATCAATACCAGAAATACAATTTTGGTCCAGATCACCCTCTTCGCCCTGTAAGGTTAAAACTAACTTATGATCTTATGGAAAAACTAAATCTTTTAAGGCATGAGAGGATCGAGTTAAAAGAACCTATCATGGCCACTAGAGAACAAATAGAACGAGTGCATGATCCAGAATATATAGAAGCTGTGGAAAGATTAAGCGAGAATCCCAATGACAGGTCAATTCAACCATATTTATATGGTCTAGGTCCAGGAGATAATCCAATATTTAAGGGAATGTATGAAGCATCTGCTTTAGTGTGCGGGGCAAGTATTTTAGCTGCAGATTTAGTCTGGAAAAATAGTGATATTATGGTCAGCTTTAACCCGGCGGGAGGATTACACCACGCCCAAAAGAAAAGAGCTTCAGGGTTTTGCATTTTCAATGATATTGCAGTTGCTATACATCATCTCAAAAAATTAAAGAAAGATATACGAATTGCTTATATAGATATTGATTGTCATCATGGGGATGGAGTACAATGGTTATTTTACGACGATCCTAATGTACTGAAAGTTTCTTTCCATGAAAGTGGAAATTTTCTCTTCCCTGGTACAGGACATTCGAATGAAATTGGTGAGGGTGAAGGTAAAGGTTATTCAATCAATTTTCCCTTGCTTCCTGATACGAATAATAGGATGTTTGTTAAGTTGTTTAGATATTGTGTCCCAAGGCTTTTAGAGGCTTATTCTCCTGATGTCCTTTTTACTCAATTAGGAGTAGATATGCACTATAACGATCCTCTCACCCAAATGGGGGTTTCTATATCAGCCTACAGAGATATTGCCCAAACTCTTTATACTTGT
>JBHLLM010000313.1:2575-4023 GCA_048885575.1 Candidatus Hermodarchaeota archaeon | reverse complement strand
GCGCTTGCGTTCGCAAAACAAATTGGACAGGTTAAGTTGCAACGATTTGTGATGTCGATCAAACAAATATTAGGGGCACTTTTATGATTTTCACAAAGACCACAATCATATGGACAGCCTTCACTGCACTCTTTGATTCCTGAGCTAACAAATTCAGGTTGAGTTGTATGGCCCACAGTTGAACCTATATCGTCTGTGAATGTTTCGCTCCATATGTATTCTTCCGGATCAATTGAGATTTTATCTTTAAAATGCCCGTGTTCCTTGCAATCTTTTTTCATCATAACCCAATTAGTATCTGGATCTACATAAATATCCGCTGGAATAGGTTGTAAGCATTCTGGACAAATGCTTGTCGTCCGTCTTATAATTTCTTCCGTCATAAGTATCAATTTCAGTAATTTTTTTGAATATATTTTATTAAAACAATTATTTGTTTAATTAACATGTTATTATATTTTAATTTTATAAGAAAGTTAAGAGTATTTATTGTATTATCTTATAAAAAAGAATTTCTTTAATCGTATAACTGATGTTATCTATTCCTATATTTTAATTATTTCATACTAAAATGTTTTAAATCAGTTACTTATAAAGAAGAATCAGTTCTTAAGATTTTTATGCTTATTAAAAAAAAAAAAATAAGTTTATACAATTAATCGTCGAGAATTTCTTCTTTTCCTTCTTTAAATGTTTTTTTAACTCCTTTTGAGATACTTCCTTTTTTGACTCCTTTTTTAACTCCCTTCCCGACTGCTTCGCTTCCAGTGATCTCTTCAGCAAGACCACCTGCCATTTTTGCAAAACCCTTTCTTAAATTCTTTCCAAAACCACCCATAATACCTCAATACCTTAATTATTAAATATAAATTTAATTCTAACAAATAGGTAGTAAAATAATTTCTATTTATATTTCTGGATTTGATAAAACTTATATAATAGAGGGAATAAGGTTTAAAAAATCCATACTTGAACCTCCAGAAATGTTTCAGAAGTCTAAAGTTCAAAGAAAGTTAACTTTTATAGTCTAAATATAAAATTAAGGTATTTGAAATATTCAGAACTTGACTATTATCTTGATACAAAATTTATCAGTTATGCCAAATCGTAAGTTATGAAAACTAATTTTGCCATAATTGAGTATTGGAAGCTTATTTAAAGGGAGACTCCTGCCACCAAGACCTAATAAGAAGGTCAGAAATAAAATAGGGGGAGGAGGGCGAAATGAGTGTGTATTACACACTACCAAAAGACAAAAATCCAGGGCGGGGCAGGAGTCATGGTTTAATATAAAATCCCTATTTTATTATTTTTTAAATTGTATTGTTTTATTTTTAAATTTTTATCTTTAAAGATTATTATATGTTTTATAAATATAAATTTTTATCTTATGATATTAATAGTTTTCGTCCTATTTAAAAGAATTGTTGATGTTTTGAAACTTATGT
>JBHLLM010000313.1:0-2475 GCA_048885575.1 Candidatus Hermodarchaeota archaeon | reverse complement strand
ACGACAATAATTCCAGGTGTAATTATAGCTTTAATCAATAGGTATTGGGGTTATGGTTATTTAATAGGATTTGCGCTTGCGGGTATCCCTTTTTTGATAATATTGGATCCTTTTATTGGCAGCTACACTTTTGCAACCACAGTTTTTATTTTTATCATTTTGTGGTTGATCTTCTGGAAAGCGTGGCGAAGTTTAAGTTCTATTAAAGCCGGGAACCAATAATTAGCATCTTATAATTTTCTAAAATCAATTTTGATGAATAGGAATATCTTCAATTACGACATTAACAATTTTATCAATTGCCAAAAATTTATTTTTAATCACATCTATTGAAATTTTTCCTAAATTTAGAGAATCTCCAAGCAGATATGTCTCATAGAAACAATTTTCTAACTCATAGCATATTCCAGTGGTATGTAGAATATCTCTACTTAAATTAAGTTCACTTAACACTGTAGATATACCCTTAACAAGATCAGGTGAAAATTCAATTAATTTTATTAGAATTTTTTTAATATTTTGAGTATGCGTAGGAAAACAGCTAATTTTGATAGAATCTTCGCGAGAGATGAAAATTAATAAGTAATAAGGAGCTTCATTAATCTCGTATTTAACTTCTTCGGGGAAAATAGTTGAATGAAAATCATCCTTCGAGAGAATTTTGCCTATTGAAATTTTATTTTTTTCTTTTATATTGTTATTATTTACAACCATGTTTATCAAAATTTAAAATGTGATAAGTAAATTATATGTCTAATAATAAAATGTTTTTATTTTAAATTTTTAGTTTTTTTAGAATAACTCGAAATTTTTCAAACAAGAACATAAATCGAAAATTAAATTTTGTATTTTTACAAATATGTATAAATCTGACTATGTTACCTTTATTTATGAAAAAAACCGATTTTATTATAATTTTAGGTATTTTAAATTTAGCCAAATCATTATTATAGCTTGGTGAGACACTTACTTATCTCTTAGGATGGGCTCTTAGCTATTATAGTGGTATGTGGAATATTACAGATACAATCGGTATAGGATATTCACTAGGATTGCCTATACTAATTATTCTTATTGGGGCTTTGGTTTGTAGAAGAGAAAATTAAATTTTAAATTCTGTTTTTTAAGTTTGCTAAAATAAAATTCAGCATGTCACTAAGATAATATTTACATTTTAAATCTAATTTGATTTCATGTTTTAATAGGAATATTCTTACGATAATAGTCGCTTAAATATGTCATATAACTGGATTAACAAAAATCCCGATAAATCGTACGGATTTAATTTAGAAAACATAAATTCTAGAAATAATCGATTTCACGCTATTTATTTTTTAGACAACTTAACGGGTTCTCTGCTTATTAGTAATAAATATACAAATAACGCTAAATTTTCATCTCATGAAGATTTAATAAGTGGTTTCTTGAACGCGTTAAACCTATTTATGAGTGAATTAAAACCAGTGTCAGAAGACGATGAGATTCAGGAAGTCAATTTTAGGGAAAGTAGAATATTATATGAAAGAAAAGGGAGATTATCAGTTATCGGGATTACCAAAAAAACGAATTTAGAAGCAGAACGAGTTATTTTGCATCAAATCATGGAAGATTTCTATTATAAATTTGAATCTGCTATAAAAAATTTTAACGGAAATATTCATCCATCGATTTTACAGTATAAAAAAAGATTGGAAAGTATGAATTTAAATGAGTTCCATAAATTTGATAATTACTTTTAGCTAAGATAATTCATTAGATGTTTTTATTTTAGATAGGATTTTCGTCTTTCTTCTTTTTTTCAATTTTTTCAATTTCAGTTTCGATTTTTGAGCCAATACCCTTTATGTCGGGTTTGATTTCCATTCTTTCCAAGTCTCGCTCTTTTTGCTTTTCTATAATAAAAGCTTTTTCGCCGATAGTTTTTTCGATTGCCTCACCAAATTTTTCGATTTCAGGCTTTATCTCCATTCTTATCTTGTCCATTTCTTTCTGTTTTTCAATTCTAAACGCTTTCTCATCAATCGAGGATTTTATCGCTTGGCTTGCTCTTTCTTTATCTGGTTTAATTTCCATCCTTCGAGAATCATCGTCTCGCTGTTTATCTCGTAAAAATGCTTTTTCTTGTATTGAATGACTTATTTTTTCTGCTGTTCTTTCAATATCTGGTTTTAAATGTCTCTTTTTTTCGTCAATTTCACGCTGTTTTTCCATTCTGAAAGCTTTTTCAGCAATAGTAGTATTAATTGCGCTGCTAGCTTTTAAAAAATCGGGTTTTATCTCCATTCGCTTGAGATCCTTCTCTCTTTGTGTTTCTCTCATAAATGCTTTTTCACTTATCGATCGAGATATACTTTCTGCTGTTTTTTCAATATCTGGTTTCATATCTTTTAACTGTCTTTCTTTATCTTTTTGCATATTGATCCAAAAAGCTTTTTCATTAACGGAAGTTTTAATCGCTTCACTTTTTCCGGCGAT